>JBDKLN010000021.1:0-18766 GCA_039806045.1 Pseudomonadota bacterium | reverse complement strand
CGGCAACAGCCAGCCACAGCATCAGCAGGAAGCGCATGATCCGCGGACGCTCATGGCCCAGCCACGGGAACCGGCCACTCCTGCGCGCCGAACTCCGTCTGTGCACGCAAGCGTATCAGCCGCCCTTGCGCGAACGACGTCTGGTCAGGCAAAGCAAGTTCGCGCTGCTGGCCCGGAAGCAGGTAAAGCGTCTTGCCATGGACAGGTAGCAACCGTTCTGTAGCTAATGCCAGTGCAGACGGCTCGATGTGAAGGTCAGGCGGCGACGAAATGGCGGCCGATGGCAATGACTGCAGGCTCAAGCCCGTCAGCTGCAGATGGGCTAGCCCTGGATTCGACAGTCGCAGCTGGCGCTGGCCATTGCGATCGATCACGGTAGCGACCAGGTTCCCAACCGCCGCCTCACGCGGCTGCACGAAGACCGGCATGCTGATCCGCAGCGCCATCTGCAAGCCACGAAAATCTTTCGCGGGTGCCGGTGGTACCTCATCCAGCAAGAGCCGGTAAGATAGTTCGCGCTTCGCATCCACCGGCCTCAGCAAGGCGACGCGCACGACCTGCACCTGACCCGGGCGCAAGCGAAATACCTGAGGCGTCGCCAGCAGCTCGCGGCTGATGGCCAGCTGGTCACGGTTATCGGATTGTGACCAGCTCATCGCTTGCAACTGCACGGTAATTGCCGCGTCGCCGCGATTCTCGACGCGCATCACGGCAGAGGTTTGGGCCTCGGACAGCCGGATGCGCACCGGGTCGATGGAAAAACTGCCGGCGCAGGCCGGAAGCGCGAGGAACAGCACCCGCGCAAACAGGAAAAACAGGAATAAACGAAACACGGTGATCAGACCAACTCAAGTGGGAACAAGCGGAGCATCGGGCCCGGCCTGCCTGTGAAGGCCGGCCGGGATCGACTATCAGAACTCGACAGTCGCCGTCACGATGTCGCTGTAGGCACCGGTGGCCACGTCCTGTCCTGCGGGGATCTTGCCGCAGACGTTATAGACCGAACCCGTCAGCGTCAGGGCGGTCGGGCTGAAGCGTTGAGCCGGATCGGTACCCCAGGCATCGGTCTCGTTGTTGGTGCATGCCGTGTTGGGCGCCGTCGCGGTTGGCTTGAACAGGCTGTAGTTCAACAAGTCAGTGCCGGTTGCATGCTTCATCGAACGATCGGTGGTCGTGGCCCCCTGATTCTGGCCGCCGCTCAGTGCCACGGTCGGCACAGAACCTTTTACGCAACCCACGGTCACGCTACCGGTTGCATAGTTCGGGTTGGGCGAGGATGGATTGTATGAACCAAAGGTCACCGGGGTGGCCGAGATGGTGCAGGAAGCATCGATCGTGGCCGACACGTCAATGGTCGCGGTAGCGGTGCCTGCGAATGCCGGCGCAACGCCAGCCAGGGCCAATGCCGTGGCAAGGGTAGCAATGGTGTTGAGGGAATGGTTGTTCATCATGGCGTCCTTTTGATGAAAGTTAAAGGGACGGCCATCATAAAAAGCGTTCATCACAATTCCGCATTGCAGCTCTGTCGCGCTGATGCATTTGGCGTCACCCGGATGCCGGTGATGCATTTTCGTGGCGATCGAACAACGATTTTTATCGATAGTCTGATGTCCAATGGGGCAGGCGCCGGCATTCCTGATTCGGATCTCCGGCGAATCACTGCCTTGTCGATGGCGGCTTTATTGCATCCGGCATTTTGCTGTCCTTGGAATCATGAACGAACGTTCGTTCCGCGCGAAACCTGTATCGCTCGAGCACATTGTCGATATCTGGCACTGGACGCCCAATTTGCTCAGCTTCACAGTCACGCGGCCACCTGCGCTGTCATACCTGGCCGGCCAATACGCGCGGCTAGGGGTGACTGTCAACGATCAGCTGATCTGGCGTGCGTTTTCATTCGTGTCCGCGCCGCATCAGTCCTACCTGGAGTTTCTGGCGGTGCTGGTGCCGGACGGTTTATTCAGCGCGCGACTGAAAGAGATGCAGATCGGTGACGACATCCATGTCGAACTTGAGAACTATGGTTTCATGACGGCAGACCGTTTCAGCGATGCTGAGGATTGCTGGATGCTGGCCACGGGCACCGGCATCGGCCCTTATGTCTCGATGCTGCGCGACCGGGCGCTGTGGGCGCGCTTCTCGCATCTGGTGCTGGTGCATGGCGTACGCACCGCGGCGGAACTCACCTACCGTGAAGAACTGCAACAGATGCGAGTGCAAGCGCAGAACGATACCAGCCGTGCCCAACTGATGCTGGTGACCTGCATTAGTCGCGATGCAAAGGATGAACCGAAAAAAATGCAGATCGGCAGCCGCATTACCGACGCATGGGATGCAGCCAAGCTGGAAGCCTGCACCTCCCTGGTCATCACACCCGAGCGTTCACGCGTGATGATGTGCGGGAACCCGCATATGATCGAAGACCTGCGCACCCGCCTGCACAAGCGCGGGCTGACGCCCTGCCGCCGGCTGGTGCCGGGGCAGTTCCTGACCGAAAACTACTGGTAGAAGCTGAGGCCGGGCCTTCAGTTGAAGGTCTTGCCCTCGGCCGCGAGCTTCTCCAGCAGCGGCGCCGGCTTCCAGGCTTCCGGATGATGGCCTTTGCCGTATTTGCGAATGGCGCGCAGCACATTCGGCAGGCCGACGGTATCGGCGTAGCACATCGGTCCGCCGCGGAACAGCGGGAAGCCATATCCGGTCAGGTAAACCATGTCGATATCGGAGGCCCGCATCGCAATGCCCTCGTCCAGGATCAGCGCCGCTTCGTTCACCAGCGCAAACACGAGGCGCTCGACGATTTCCTGGTCGCTGACCTTGCGACGCTGCACTCCAAGGTCGGCAGAGTGACGGACGATCATCTGGTTCACGTCTTGCGACGGATAGGCCTTGCGGTCGCCCGGCTTGTAGTCGTACCAGCCAGCCGAAGTCTTTTGGCCGAATCGACCTTTCTCGCACAGCAGGTCGGCAATCTTAGAATAGGTGACGTCCGGCTTTTCCACATAGCGACGTTTGCGGATGTACCAGCCAATATCGTTGCCGGCCAAATCACTCATGCGGAACGGGCCCATCGCGAAGCCGAATTTTTCGACGGCCTTGTCGACCTGCTCCGGCAGGCAGCCTTCTTCCAGCAGGAAGCCCGCCTGACGGATGTACTGTTCGACCATGCGGTTACCGATAAAGCCATCGCAGACACCGGACACGACACCCGTTTTCTTGATCTTCTTCGCCAACGCCATCACGGTCGCCAGCACATCCTTGCCGGTCTGCTTGCCGCGCACGATCTCCAGCAGCTTCATCACATTGGCCGGGCTGAAGAAATGGGTGCCGATCACGTCTTGCGGGCGGCTGGTAAAGGCGGCGATCTTGTCGACATCCAGCGTCGACGTGTTCGACGCCAGGATGGCGCCGGGCTTCATCACGTCGTCCAGCGCCTTGAACACTTTCTCCTTGACCGCGAGATCCTCGAACACCGCCTCGATCACAATGTCGGCCAGGCCCAGGTCTTCATACTTCAGCGTGCCGCTGATCAGCGACATCCGCTTGTCGAGCTGCTCCTGGGAGAGCTTGCCCTTCTTCATCGAGTTTTCGTAATTCTTGCGGATGGTCGCGATGCCCTTATCGAGCGCATCTTGTTTCACCTCGAGCATGGTCACGGGGATGCCGGCGTTGGCGAAGTTCATCGCAATGCCGCCGCCCATCGTGCCGGCGCCGATTACGGCAGCGGACTTGATGTCGCGCAGCGGCGTATCGGCCGGCACGTCGGGAATCTTCGATGCCGCGCGCTCGCCAAAGAATGCATGGCGCAAGGCCTTCGATTCCGGCGTCTGGACCAGCTCGAGGAAGCAATCGCGCTCGAATTTCAGGCCGTCTTCAAATTTCTTGTTGACGGCCGCGGCAACTGCTTCCACGCACTTCTGCGGCGCCGGGTAGTTGGCTGCGACGGCCCGCACAGTGTTGCGAGCGAATTGCAGGAAGCCGTCCGCATTCTTGTAGTCGATGCGAATGTCGCGCACCTTCGGCAAAGGACGCTGGTCCGCGATGCTTGTGGCGAAAGCAAGCGCACCGGCCTGCAGTTCGCCGGCGATCAACTGGTCGAACAGTTTTGTCCCAGCCAGCTTCTCCGACATGACGGGGGTGCCGGACACGATCATGTTCAGCGCCTGTTCGACGCCCACCACACGCGGCAGCCTTTGCGTGCCACCGGCCCCCGGCAGGATGCCGAGCTTGACCTCGGGCAGCGCGATCTGCGCGCCGGCCGTGGCGACCCGGTAATGGCAGCCGAGCGCCAGTTCGAGGCCACCGCCCATCGCCAGTCCCTGGATCGCAGCCACGACCGGTTTGTCGGCGTCCTCGACCACGCGGATCACCGTGTGCAGCGACGGTTCCTGCAGCGCCTTCGGTGTATTGAACTCGCGAATGTCCGCGCCACCCGAAAAGCCCTTGCCCGATCCGATCAATACGATGGCTTTGATCGCTGCATCATCGAGCGCGCGCTGCACGCCATCGACGATGCCGGTGCGCGTGGCGTGGCCGAGGCCGTTGACGGGGGGATTGTCCAGAGTGATGACGGCGATGTCGCCGTGCGCCTGATAGGTGGCGGTCATGCGAGGGGCTCCCGAGGTTCGGATGTTTCCAGTATTTGTTCTTGTCGGCTGTCGAGACTGCAGGCCAACTGCCGCTTGGCGGATAACTATACCCCAGAATAGAAAGCCAGCCTCCGGCTAGCGCTGCTTGACACGCAGCAGCGCGCTGCGTTGCTGGTCTTCGCGATACGCATAATCCACGCGACCATGGGCGACACGCCCGATCAGCATCATATTGGCCGTGATTGCATCGTGGTCCCGCACCGAGAATGGCTTGTCATAGCTGGTGATGGCCCCCTGGTGGCGCACCTGCAAGTCTTCCAGCGCCTGTCGCACATCGTCGCCATCGAGGGTACGCGCCTGTCGCATCGCCAGCGCCAGCAGGTGCATGCCATCGTAACCCTGGGCTGCGCTCATCGGCGACGGGATCTGCGCGCTATGGAATTCACGCGCATAGGCGAGCAGGAAGCTGTTCTTCGCCGTTGCCCCCGCCTCCTGGATGAAAGTCTGCGGCATCAGCGCGCCTTCGCCGGCCGGTCCGGCCGCGTCGATGAAACTGCGCATCGACAGCGTCCAGCTGCCATACAGCGGCACCTTCCATTTCGCCCCTTGCATGCCGCGCGCGATGGCCGCCAGCTCGGGCCCGATACCCCAGGCAACCACGACTTGCGCACCCGCCGATTGCACACGCCTGAGCGCGGGACTCATGTCCGTGTCGCCGATGCGAAAGCGCTGCACCGGCAGCAATTCCAGCCCGGCCTGTCGCGCAGAGTCGCTAAATGCGGCTACGCCGCTATCGCCGTACGGCGTGACATCGGCCAGCAAGGCGACACGCCGCAGCCGAAGGCGGCGCAGGTCGGCGGCGATGATCGCCGCCTCGATATCCAAAGTCGGTGATACGCGAAAAATGTAGTTGGCCGGCGCGGCCGGGGGCGCGTATTTGCGCGTCAGCACCGGGCCCGTGGACACGGCGACCATTAGCGGTATCTTCGCCTTCTGGTAGGCATCAATCGACGCCAGACCCACGCCGGTATTGACGATACCGATACTGGCTGCGACTTTCGATGCGACCAATTCGCGCGCGATGCGCGCCCCGGTGTCCATGTCAGCCTGGTCGTCGCGCTCGACAATCTCGAGGGGGCGTCCATGAATGCCGCCGGTGGCATTGATCTCGTCGACGGCCAGCCGCACGCCATTGCGCAGGCTTTCGCCCATAGCCGCAGAGCCCCCGGTGAACGGCCCGCTGAGGCCGATGCGCACAGACATCGGCGCGGCAGCCTGGCGGACGCCCTGGACGGCACCTGCAATTTTCGTGGCAGTGGCGGCGCTCGTCGCGGCGGCTGGCTGCGCCAGTGCCGGCAGTCCCAGGGTGCAGGCAGCGGCAACAGCAAGCGCCCGTGCCCAGCTGCCGCTGCGGGAAAATTCACGCTTACCCATCGCCGCCTCCTGTCCGTCGAGAAGCGGCGATGGTGTGGTCAGGACGGTCGGCTGTCCATCAGAAAGTGCGCCGGATTGCGGCGCACGCAACAGATCACGACGGACGCTTCATGCTGCACGAGGTCGGCTGTGCCGCGACGTAGCTGTCGATCTTTTGCTCGATCTTCCAGCCATAGCCCGTATTTTCCTGATCGTATTTCACGTCCTTGCGGTTCACCTTGGCCCAGGTATTGATGTACAGCGGTTGTTGAAGCTGGTGATCGGTCTTGCGCATCTCGATGTCACCATTCACCGATTTCATTTTCAGCCCTTCCATCGCAAATGCGACTTTGACCGGATCGCTGGTCTTGGCCTGGTTGATGCCGGCGGCCAGCACCTGGATGGCCGAATAGGTGGTAATGGCGTAGTAATCGTCGTTGAATTTCTTCTTGAAGCCGTCGACCAGGTCCTTTCCGGCTTTTGATTCTTCATTCACGCTCCAGGTGCCGATGTACTTCACGTAATCGGCGCCGGACGCGCCCATGGCCGTCGGCACGCCGTTGGTATAGGCGTAGTAGGTATAGAAACGCGACTTCAGGCCGGACTCGCGCGCAGCCTTGATCAGCAGCGACAGGTCGGAGCCCCAGTTGCCGGTGATGACGACGTCGGCGCCGCTGGCGCTGATCTTGGCGACATACGGCGAGAAGTCTTTCACGCTGCCGATCGGATGCAGATCGTCGCCGACGATCTCGATATCGGGGCGCTTGCGCTTCAGGTATTCCTTCGCGGCGCGCGTGACCTGGTGGCCGTGCGCATAGTTCTGGCCAATGATGTAGACCTTCTTGATCGCCTTGTCCTTGGCGAGGTAAGTCCTCAGCGCTTCCATCTTCATGTCCGAGTTCGCATCGAAGCGGAAATGCCAGAAGCTGCATTTGCTGTTGGTGAGGTCAGGATCGACCGCCGCATAGTTCAGGAAGACGATCTCCTTGCCGGGATTGCGATCGTTATGCTTGTTGATCGCATCAATCAGCGCGCCGGCCGCGCCCGAGCCATTGCCCTGCACGATGTAGCGTATGCCTTGGTCGATCGCTGCCTTGAGCACCGTCAGCGACTCCTGCGGGCTGGCCTTGTTGTCGAACGGGACGATCTCGAAGGTATTACCCGGCGACCATTTGTCGCGGTTCGCGGTCTCGGCCACCAGCTGGAAGCTTTTCACCAGGGTCTGGCCCACCGGAGCGAACGGCCCCGACAGCGGGTCGATGAAGGCGATGCGGACATTCTCGGCCTGCGCCTGCGGCGCAATCAGGGAGGTCGTCAGCGCGGTCGCCAGTGCGGCGGCCATCAACAGCGGACGGATACGAAAAGTCATGAAGTCTCCTTGTTTTTCGGGTAAACGACAGTTGGGCATGCCAACTTACACTTCCAGCCATTCCTTGCGAATCGTTTCATTCTCGCGCAATTGCGCCGGCGTGCCTTCGAATACGATATTGCCACGCCCCATGACCAGCACGCGCTGCGAGATGTCGAGCGCAATCGCCAGCTTCTGCTCCACCAGCAAGATCGAGATGCCGCGTGCCTTCAGCGCCTGCAGGTACTCGGCAACCAGGTCGACGATCTTCGGCGCCAGTCCTTCGGTCGGCTCGTCGATCATGATCAGGTCGGGGTCGCCCATCAGCGTGCGGCACAAAGTCAGCATCTGTTGTTCGCCGCCTGACAACACGCCGGCTGGCACCTGGCGGCGTTCCCGCAGGCGCGGGAACATCGCGTACATGTCGTCGATGTGCCAGCGCGAAGCCTTGCCCGGCTTCTCGCCCAGCAGCAGGTTCTGCTCGACGCTCAGCGTCGGGAAGATATCCCGGCTTTCCGGCACATAGCCGAGTCCGAGGTGGGCAATGCGGAAAGCCGGCAAGCCGAGAATGGACTGGCCCTTGAAGCGTAGGCTGCCGGTGGCCTGCACCAGTCCCATCACCGCCTTCACGGTGGTCGAGCGGCCGACGCCGTTGCGCCCCAACAGGCTGACGATCTCACCCTCGCCGACTTCCAGGTTCACGCCATGCAGCACATGGCTCTTGCCGTAATAGGCGTGCAAGTCGCGGATTTCAAGCAATGCGCTCATGCGTTTTCCTCCGGCGCATGGCTGCCGAGATAGGCGTCGCGCACCGCGGTATTGCCGCGTATCGCAGCCGGCGTGTCGCAGGCCAGCACCTCGCCGTAGACGACCACGGCAATGCGATCGGCAAGGCCGAACACCACGCTCATGTCATGCTCGACCATCAGCAGCGTGCGCCCTTCGGTGACGCGCGCAATCAGCTCGACGGCCGCATCGGATTCGGAGCGGCTCATGCCGGCCGTTGGCTCATCAAGCAGGATGACGTCGGCGCCACCGGCAATCGTGATGCCGATCTCCAGCGCGCGCTGCTCCGCATAGGTCAGCATGCCGGCCGGCACATGGCGGCGCCAGCCCAGGCCGATCGCTTCCATCACTTCGTCGGCGCGGTCACGCGCATCGCGCAGCGCATTGAGCTTATGCCAGAATGAATAGCGATAGCCGAGCGACCACAGCACGGCACAGCGCAGGTTTTCATAGACCGACAGCCGGTGGAAGATATTGGTGATCTGGAAGCTGCGCGACAAGCCGCTGCGATTGATCCGGAACGGTGGCAGGCCCGTGATGTCCTGCCCGTTCAGCAGCACGTGCCCGCTGCTCGGCGCAAAGCGACCCGATATCAGGTTGAACAGCGTCGACTTGCCGGCCCCGTTGGGGCCGATCACGGCCAGCCGCTCGCCCCTGGCGACCGACAGGTCGATGCCACGGATGATTTCGGTCTGGCCGAACTGCTTGCGCAGCTGGCGCAGCTCGAGTGCCGGTGTCGGGAGTACGCTCATGAATGCGTCCTCGCGGCCAGTTGCTCGATCTCGCCATTGACTTCATTCCATGCGGCCGCAAACGGCTTGCGCGTGAACAGGAAAGTCAGCGCGCCCGCAGCCAGCAAGGCCAGCCCGACCAGCCAGCCGGCAGGCCGCACGGTATCGATGGCAATGCCCATCAGCGTCATCTGGCTGCCATTCGCGAGCTCCAGCGACCAGTGATAACCCATCTCGATCAATATGATCGCGCCTGCGGTGGCCAGCAGCGCCGACGCGGCCATCGCCAGGCCGGACGGCAGCACGCGCCTGAATTTGCCATGCATGACGATGCGCAGGTTGGCCATCAGCAGGCTGGCAATGCCACCCGGTGCATACATCACGAGCAGGATGAAGAACAAGCCGAGGTAGAGCTGCCAGGCCTTGGTGAATTCGGACAGCATCACCGTAAAGAAAATGCCGACGATCGCGCCCAGCATCGGTCCGAAGAACACGCCGGTGCCGCCGATGAAGGTGAACAACAGCACCGCGCCTGAACGCGCCGTGCTGACGTTCTCGGCCGTGACGATCTCGAAGTTGATGGCCGACAGCCCGCCGCCGACGCCGGCGAAGAAACCGGCCAGCATCATCATCAGGTAGCGCACGCGCTGCGTGTCGTAGCCGATGAATTCGGCACGCTCCGGATTGTCGCGCACTGCATTGGCAAGGCGGCCAAGCGGCGTCTGGGTCAAGGCAAACATGGCGGCCGCGCTGATGAACAGCCAGCCGGCGATCAGATAATAGACCTGAATCTGCGGGCCGAAGCTGATGCCCGCGACCGGGTTGCCGTAGACACGATTGCCCGAAATGCCAGCCTCCCCGCCGAAGAAACCGGGGAACATCAGCGAGCATGCGAACACCAGTTCGCCGATGCCCAGCGAAATCATCGCGAAGGTCGTACCCGAGCGCTTGGTCGTCACATAGCCGAACAGCGCGCCGAACGCGAAGCCGGCAATGCCGCCAACCAGCGGGATCAGCACCAGCGGCACCGGCAACGCCCCCTGTCCGGCGAGGTTCATCGCATGAATAGCGATGAAGGCGCCGAGCCCGGAAAACACCGCGTGCCCGAACGACAGCATCCCGGTCTGGCCGAGCAGCACGTTATAGGACAGCGCATAGATCATCACCGTGCCCATCAGCGACATCATTGACAGGCTGGCGCCGGAGCTGAAGATGCGCGGCGCCAGCAGCAAGGCCAGCGCGAAGCCGCTCCACACCAGCCAGCGGCCGAGGTTCAGGGGTTCATAGCGCAGCGGACGTGCGCGACTGAATTTGGCCAGCAAGCGATCTTGGTCCATGTGGCCTCCGTCAACCTTCGCGCTGACCAAGCAGGCCGCGCGGTCGCAGGATCAGCACCAGCACCAGCAGCAAGTAAGGCAGGATGGGTGCCACTTCCGACAGCGTGATCGACAGCAGACGATACGCAAAGAAGTCCGGCGCGACAGGGATGCCAAGTCGCCCGAGCGGCCCCAGCAGCGACCAGTCGAGCGCCACCGCAAAAGTCTGCAGCATGCCGATCAGGATGGAGGCCAGCAAGGCGCCCGCCAGCGATCCCATGCCGCCGACCACCACCACCACGAAGATGATGCTGCCGACCGTGGCGGCCATCGCCGGCTCCGTGACGAAGGCATTGCCGCCGATGACGCCCGCCAGCGCCGCCAGCGCGCAGCCGCCGCCGAACACGCCCATGAACACGCGCGGCACGTTGTGGCCGAGCGCCTCGACTGCTTCCGGGTGCGTCAGCGCCGCCTGGATCACCAGCCCGATGCGGGTACGCGTGAGCAGCAGCCAGATCACGCCCAGCATCAGCAGCGCGACGGCCATCATGAAGCCGCGGTACATCGGGAAGGACATCGAATACAGGGTGAACAGCGGGCCATCGAGCTCGGCCGGGATGCGGTAAGGCACGGCAGCCCGGCCCCAGATCATTTGCACGACTTCGACGATCACGTAGGACAGGCCGAAAGTGAACAGCAATTCCGACACATGGCCGTGTACATGCACGACGCGCAAACCGAAGCGCTCGATCGCCGCGCCAATCAGCCCGACGACCAGCGGCGCCACCACCAGTGCCGCCCAGAAACCCAGCGCCTGGCTGGTCGCAAAGCCCACATACGCGCCAAGCATGTAGAAGCTGGCGTGCGCGAAATTGAGCACGCCCATCATGCTGAAGATCAGCGTGAGCCCGGACGACAGCATGAACAACAGTAGCCCGTAGGACAAGCCGTTGAGCAGCGAGATCAGCGTGAATTCCAAAGGCAGCCCGTGGCGCTCAGGTCAGATGCGACTTGCAAGTTCCGGCATACAGCCGGCTCAGGCCGTCGGCAGACGGTAATCGCGGTAGGACTCGCGAATTTTGTTCTTCAGGATCTTGCCGGTGGCGCCCAGCGGCAGCGCATCGGTGAAGACCACGTCGTCCGGCGTCCACCATTTGGCGATCTTGCCGTCGTAGAACTGGATCAGATCTTCCTTGCTGACGTCCATGCCGGCTTTTTTCACCACGACCAGCAGCGGGCGCTCGTCCCACTTCGGATGATGGACGCCGATGCAGGCTGCCATGGCGACCGCCGGGTGCGCGACCGCGATGTTCTCGAGGTCGATCGAGCCGATCCATTCGCCGCCGGACTTGATCACATCCTTGCTGCGGTCGGTGATTTGCAGGTAGCCATCCGGGTCGATCACGGCCACGTCGCCGGTCGGGAACCAGCCATCCTGCAGCACGTCGCCGCCCTCACTCTTGAAATAGCCGGACACCACCCACGGCCCCTTGACCAGCAGGTTGCCGTAGGTCTTGCCATCCCAGGGCAGTTCCTTGCCGTCGTCGTCAACGATCTTCATGTCGACGCCATAGATGGCGCGGCCCTGCTTTTCGAGAATGGTCTGTTGCTCGTCGTCCGACAGGCCAAGGTGGCTGGCCAGCAGCGTGCACGCGGTACCCAGCGGCGACATCTCGGTCATGCCCCATGCATGCACGACTTCGACGCCGTAATCGTGGCGCAGCGTCTTCATCATGGCGGGCGGACACGCCGAGCCGCCGATCACGGTGCGGCGGAAGGTCGAGAATTTGAGCTTGTTCTGGCCGACATAATTCAGCAAACCCAGCCACACCGTCGGCACGCCGGCCGAGAAACTGACCTTCTCCTGCTCGAACAATTCATACAGCGACTTGCCATCCAGCGCGGGGCCGGGGAAGACCATCTTCGCGCCAGTCAGCATCACTGAATAGGGCAAGCCCCAGGCGTTCACATGGAACATCGGCACCACCGGCAGCACGACGTCGCGCGCCGACACATTCAGCGAATCCGGCAAGGCCGATGCGAACGAATGCAGGATGGTCGAGCGATGCGAGTACAGCGCCCCCTTGGGATTGCCCGTCGTGCCCGAGGTGTAGCACAGGCTGGACGCCGAGTTTTCATCAAACTGCGGCCATTCCAGCTCGTCGGATTCGGCGGCCAGCAAGTCTTCGTAGCAGAGCAGGTTCGGGATTTTCGTGTCTTTGGGCAGGTGATCGCGATCACACAGCGCAATGTAGCCCTTGATCGTCTTGGCCAGCGGGGCCATCGCCTCGATGATCGGAACGAAAGTCAGGTCAAAAAACAGGTATTGGTCTTCCGCATGGTTGGCGATGTAGGCGATCTGCTCCGGGTGCAGGCGCGGATTGATCGTATGCAGCACCGAACCGATGCCGGACACCGCGTAATACGCTTCCAGATGCCGATAGCCATTCCAGGCCAGGGTCGCAATGCGGTCACCCATGGCCGCGCCGAGCTTGTTCAGCGCATTGGCCAGCTGGCGCGAGCGACGGTGGCAGTCGCGGTAGGTGTAACGATGGATGTCGCCCTCGACCCGGCGCGACACGATCTCGACATGCGGGTAATAACGGTCGGCGTGCTGGATCAGCGTCGAAATGAGCAACGGCTGGCTCATCATGCGGCCCATCAATGGGCTCTGCGGGTACTGCGACATGGCGTCTCCTGGGGGGCGAATGTATGTATGCCGTATAAGCCGGCTTATGCCGGGATTTTTGTGCGGCAATTATCTTTCGGTCAACAGTTTTTCATCTTGCAGCGCAACAATGCGCATGTACTGCTGTGCCGTTCAGCTACGGTAGCTCGGATCCAGCCGCTCCAAGCGGCGCAGCAATGCCGGCCAGGCCAGCGCACCATAGCGCGAATTCGTCACCTGCTGTGCCTGTTTCATCGCATTGTCGATGATGGCCGGCGCGATCGTGGTCAGCGACGTGCCGCCAGCCATGGCCTTGATCTGTATCGCGCAGGCAGCTTCGAAAATGTACAGGTTGAGGAAGGCATCGGCCACGGTCTTGCCAACGGTCAGCAGGCCGTGATTGCGCAGCATCAGGAAAGTCTTGTTTCCGAAATCGGCGACCAGCCGCGGCTTCTCTTCATCGTGCAGCGCGAGTCCCTCATAGCCATGGTACGCGAGGCTGTTGAGAACGAAGATAGACGGTTGCGAGATCGGCAGTACGCCAGCATCCTGTGCAGCCACCGCGGCGCCGTTGAACGAATGGGTATGCAGCACGCAGATGGCATCATCGCGCGCTTCGTGGATTGCGGAATGGATGGTGAAACCTGCCGGGTTG
Organism: Pseudomonadota bacterium; assembly: GCA_039806045.1. GTDB lineage: Bacteria > Pseudomonadota > Gammaproteobacteria > Burkholderiales > Burkholderiaceae_D > Pernthalerella. The sequence goes on along the minus strand of JBDKLN010000021.1, from coordinate 5,263 downwards.
ATCGGAAACGGCGAATCATCGAGCTTGTTGCCGTGCATGTCGATCTTCACCAGAGACGACGCGGTAATCTCGTCGAACATCATGCCGTAGGGATTGATCAGGAAGGCATGGCCGCCATCGGCCGTCGGCACCCGCGCCGTCAGGTGGGTAAAGACCAGGTCGCTCCAGCCAAAGTCGGCCACCAGTCGATAGCAGGCGGCCAGATCGACCCGCATCTGCCATTCTTCAGGCGAGACACGCTGTTGCAGCGAGGGGATGGTCAGTCGTTCCGGGGCGTTCATGTGAAGTCACCTCTTCTCTGTCAAAATGGAGCCGTCTCTGTGGCTCCCGGCGGGAATCCGCGCAAATCGCACGCCTTTGCCGGGATCCCGGCCACGACGGTCCCGACTTCGATTACGCACTGCTGTCGCCAGCCATCCTAGCAGAATGCACTGATGAATTCTCCCAACGGCCTGCCCGCCGCGTTTACCCCTTCCCTGCGCCGATTGAACGAACTGTCGTTGGCGAACAGTTTCGCCAGCCTGCCGCCGGCTTTCTACACGCGCCTGCAGTCGACCCCGCTGCCTTCGCCCTACCTGGTCTGCGCCAGTGCCGATGCGGCAAAGCTGGCCGGGCTCGATCCGGCCAGCTTCGACGACCCGCAGTTTGTGGAGATCTTCAGCGGGAATGCGCAGATGCCCGCATCGCTGCCGCTGTCGGCTGTCTACTCCGGCCACCAGTTCGGCGTCTGGGCCGGACAACTCGGCGATGGACGCGCGATTCTGCTCGGCGAAGTGCCGGCAACGGCACCCGCCGAAGCGGTCGGTGCGCCCGGCGATCCGTCCGGCGTGATTGAATTGCAGCTGAAAGGCGCCGGCAAGACGCCATACTCGCGCATGGGCGACGGCCGCGCCGTGCTGCGCTCATCGATCCGGGAGTTTTTATGCTCGGAAGCGATGGCCGGCCTCGGCATACCGACCACGCGCGCGCTTTGCGTGATCGGTTCGGACCTGCGCGTGATGCGCGAGCTACCCGAATCCACCGCCGTCGTCACGCGCATGGCGCCCAGCTTCGTGCGCTTCGGCTCTTTCGAGCACTGGTTCTACAACGACCGCAAGACTGAGCTGATGACGCTGGCCGATTTCATCATCGCGCGCCATTACCCGTGGCTGCAGGATGAAGCGAACCGCTACCAGGCGCTGCTGCGTGAAGTCACGCGGCGCAGTGCGGAGCTGGTCGCGCAATGGCAGTCGGTCGGCTTCATGCATGGCGTGCTCAACACCGACAATATGTCCATCCTCGGCCAGACGCTGGACTACGGCCCCTACGGTTTCATGGAAGCCTATGACCCGGCCCATATTTGCAATCACACCGACGCCCAGGGACGTTACTCGTACCGGATGCAGCCGCGCATCGTCGAATGGAATTGCTATGCACTGGGGCAGGCACTGTTGCCGCTGGTCGGCGATGTCGATGACGTGTACGAAGCGCTGGCCGTGTTCAAGACTACGCATATCGACAAGATGGCGGCGCTGTGGCGCGCCAAGCTGGGGCTGGCAACGCATCAGGACAGCGATACGGCGCTGGTCGAACAGCTGCTGAATATCATGGCGGCCGGCCGAGTGGATTTCCCGGTGTTCTTCCGCCAGCTGTCGCAAATGACCATCGGCGGCGAGCGGGACCCGGCAATCCCGGGTACAGGTGGCGCCCGCGGTGACGAAGCCCTGCGCGACCTGTTCATCGACCGCGCCGCCTTCGACGCGTGGTCAGTAGAATACCGGCAGCGCCTGCGTGCGGAGGGCAGCGTGGATGTCGAGCGTCGGCAGGCGATGAACCGCGTGAACCCGAAATACGTGCTGCGCAATTACCTTGCGCAAGTGGCGATCGACAAGGCGCAGCAAAAGGATTTTTCCGAGGTACAGCGGCTGCTGCATGTGTTGCAGCGACCGTTCGATGAACAACCCGACAACGAAAACTATGCCGCCTTGCCCCCTGACTGGGCAGCCGGCATCGAAGTGAGTTGCTCGTCCTGATGCTTTGGACATGCAACGGGAGACCTGGATGGAAAGCAAAAAAGTCGTACGCACCGACGCCGAATGGCGGGCGATGCTGGATCCGATGGCCTACGAAGTGACGCGGCATGCGGCAACCGAGCGCGCATTCACCGGCCATTTCTGGGATCACCACGAGGCAGGCACCTATACCTGCATCTGCTGCGGCACGCCGCTGTTCGAGTCTGACACCAAATTCGACTCCGGTTGCGGTTGGCCCAGCTACTTCAAGGCGCTGGACCCGACCCACGTGGCTGAACGCATTGACCGCAGCCACGGCATGGTGCGCACCGAAATCCTGTGTAACATCTGCGACGCACACCTCGGCCATGTCTTTCCGGACGGCCCGCCGCCCACCGGGCTGCGCTACTGCATCAACTCGGCAGCGCTGGCATTCACGCCGCGTGGCTGAACGCCATTGCATTGACAACCTTAACAAGGAAACCGCTTGAAGAAGCTGCTGTTCGACCTGTTCCCGGTCATTCTGTTTTTCATTGCGTTCAAGGTCGCGGGCGCGCATCCCGAGGCGGCTCAGGCCATCGGCAGCCAGTACCTCGCGGTACTGGTATCCAACGGTGAAGTGACGCTGAAGCAGGCACCCATCCTGCTATCGACGGCGGTTGCGATCATCGCAACCTTTGCGCAAGTGCTGTGGTTGCTTGTGCGCCGCCATCCGATCGACAAAATGCTGTGGGTGTCGCTGTCCATCATCGTCGTGTTCGGCGGTGCGACCATTTATTTCCATGATGAGCAATTCATCAAATGGAAACCGACAGTGCTTTACTGGTGCTTTGCATCGGCGCTGCTCTCGGCGCCACTGCTGTTCGGAAAAAATTTGATGCGATCGTTGATGGGTCAGCAATTGCAACTACCCGAAGACGTGTGGGCCAGGCTCAACCTCGCGTGGGGACTGTTCTTTGCGCTGATGGGTGCGGTGAACTTGTATGTGGCCTTCACTTTCCCGCTTGATGTATGGGTCAACTTCAAGCTGTTCGGCTTCCTTGGTCTGATGGTCGCTTTCGTGATCGCGCAGAGCGTTTACCTGTCGCGTTACATGAAGGAGGCCGAATGAACCGCCCTGAGCGCATGCGCATCCTGCTGGCTGAAGGACTGGCCGCCGAACTGATCGAGATCATCGACGAATCCCACTTGCATGCCGGTCATGCCGGTGCGGCATCCGGTGGCGGACACTACCGGATTCGTGTGGTTTCCCCCCGTTTCGAAGGTGTTAACAAGGTCGGCCGCCATAGGCTGGTGTATGATTGCCTGCGCGAGATGATGCAAAAAGACATACACGCACTCGCAATGACGCTGCTGACTCCTTCCGAGGCCCAGGCGGCCTGACAACGCAATTCTTAACCCGTAACCCACCCCGAACATGAAGAACCTGAAATCCGCGCGCCTCGTGCTGGCGCTCGTCGCCGCCGTTGCAGTCCCCGCGTTCGCCCAGAATGTCGCCGTCGTCAACGGCAAGGCCATCCCGACCTCGCGCGTCGAGGCCATGGTCAAGCAAATGGTCCAGCAAGGACAGAAAGATTCGCCGGAAATGCGCGCGATGATCAAGGATGAACTGATCAACCGCGAAGTGCTCGCACAGGAAGCAGATCGCCAGGGCGTCGCCAATCGTCCTGAAATCAAGAACCAGATCGACCTGGCTCGCCAATCCATCGTGATCCGCGCACTGGCGCAGGAATTCGTCGCGAAGAACCCGGTCAAGGACGAAGAACTGAAGGCTGAGTACGACAAGTTCAAGGCTACCCAGTCGGGCAAGGAATACCATGCACGCCACATCCTGGTCGAGAAGGAAGAAGACGCCAAGGCCATCATCGGCAAGCTGAAGGGCGGCGCCAAGTTCGAAGAACTGGCCAAAGGCACCAAGGACACCGGTTCGGCCGCCAATGGTGGCGACCTCGGCTGGGCACCGCAAGACGCCTTCGTGAAGCCGTTCTCGGATGCGATGGTTGGCCTGAAGGCGGGCGAATTCACCCAGGCACCGGTGCAGACCCAGTTCGGCTTCCATGTGATCAAGCTCGAAGACGTGCGCGATGCACAACTGCCTTCCTTCGACGAAGTCAAAGGCCAGATCGCCGAATCCCTGCAACAGCGCAAGCTGCAGGAATTCCAGCAAGGCCTGAAAAAGAAGGCCAAGATCCAGTAATAACGGATCGCATGGACAAAAGGCACCCTCGGGTGCCTTTTTCTATTCTTATTGCGCGGGTTGCTTGCTTAGCTGAACAGGAAGAAGTCATCACTGGTGAGGGTAGCCGGTCGGTGCCCCTGCAGTCCCACCACCGCCACCTCCACGGCCGCCGCACCACCCGCCCCATCCGCATCCCAGCGCAGCAGGCCGCTGCTGCTGTCATAGATGAAGCGGTCGTCGCCATCCTGCGCCATCCGCAATCCCGCCCCGCACGTCACCGTCCCGGCCGCCAGATGTCCACCCTGATCCGCCAGCCCGCCCTGGAACGCCTTGCGCACCGCCGCCGTCAGCTGCACCCCGATCTGGTCTCCCTGAGCCGCATCGAAGTCCGTCAGCGCATCCACCCCACCCTCCAGCGCATCCAGCAGGAACCAGTCCGCACCGCTGCCCCCAATCAGCACATCACGCCCGGCACCGCCTGCCAGCACATCGTCGCCCCCAACCCCGGCCAGTACATTGTCGAGCGCATTGCCCACCAGCTTGTTGGCCGAGCTATTGCCCCAGCCCTTCTCGGCCCCGCCGCTCAAGACCAGGTCTTCCACATACAGGCCCAGCGCAAATTCCTTCACCCGGCTGATCACCGTGTCATGCCCGCCCGCATCTGCCCCGGACTGCTCCACTTCCAGTGCCATGGTCCGCGCCTGCTGTACCAGGTACACGTCATCGCCAGCGCCGCCATACAAAAAGTCGACGCCCCGGGTGCCGCCGCTGAGCACGTCATCCCCACCCAGGCCCCACAGCCGGTTATCCCCGGCATTGCCCACCAGCGTGTTGCCGCTGTCGTTGCCGCGCACATCCACGTTCACCCGGCCCTTGACCAGCACCCGCTCCACGTGGTCGCCGACCGTATAGCATTGCTGCCCCTGCGCCAGCCGCAGCACCACCGTATCGATCCCGTCGCCGGCACGCTCTTCAATGACATCGCCCACGTCATCGACCACATAGGTGTCATTGCCGCCTTGTCCGGCCATCGTGTCAGCACCGCCGGCGCCATCGAGCCAGTTGTTGCCCGCGTTGCCAATCAACTCGTTGG
>JBDKLN010000020.1:0-12125 GCA_039806045.1 Pseudomonadota bacterium | reverse complement strand
CCCGACGGTTTTGGCGTGGTGCTGGGCAATGGCTCCGACGAGCTGATCTCCATCGTGTCGGTCGCCTGTGCGAAGCCGGGCGCCAAAGTGCTGGCGCCGCTGCCGGGCTTCGTGATGTATGCAATGTCGGCACAATTCGCCGGACTGGAATTCGTCGGCGTGCCGCTGAAGGCGGACCTGTCGCTGGATCTCGATGCGATGCTCGAGGCCGTGCGCACGCACCGGCCGGCGATCACCTATCTGGCCTACCCGAACAACCCGACCGGCAACCTGTACGAGCTTGATGCGATCTTGGCCATCATCGAGGCCGTCGGCGACAGCGGCGTGGTGGTCGTCGACGAGGCTTACCAGCCGTTTGCGGGCACCAGCTTCATGCCGCGCCTGCCGCAGCATCCGAACGTGATCGTCATGCGCACCGTGTCCAAGCTGGGCCTGGCGGGCATCCGCCTCGGCTACATGTCAGCCGCCGCCGGCCTGCTGGCCGAATTCGACAAGGTGCGCCCGCCTTACAACATCAATGTGCTGACCGAGGCCACCGCCGAATTCCTGCTTGCGCACGGCGACGTGCTGGACCAGCAGGCCGCCGCGCTCTGCGCCGAGCGCGAGGCGCTGGCCGCCGCGCTGGCCGCGATTCCGGGCGTGCAGGTCTATCCGTCGGCCGCCAATTTCCTGCTGCTGCGGATCACCCGCGCCGGGCTGACCGGCAGCGCCGTGTTCGAGCGCCTGCTGTCCCGGAAGGTGTTGGTAAAAAATGTCGGTAAAATGCACACACTGCTGGAAAACTGCCTGCGGGTCACCGTCAGCACGCCGGCCGAGAATGCACTCTTCCTGGCGGCCTTGCAGTCCAGCCTGAATCCCTGACCACTCTATGTCCATGCAACGCAAAGCAGAAGTCGTTCGCGACACCAGCGAGACCCAGATCCGGGTCGCGATCAACATCGATGGCACCGGCCAGCAAAAGCTGGACACCGGCGTGCCCTTCCTCGATCACATGCTGGACCAGATTGCGCGGCACGGACTGATCGACCTCGACATCAAGGCCAAGGGCGACCTGCACATCGACGCCCACCACACCGTGGAAGACGTCGGCATTGCGCTCGGTCAGGCCTTTGCGAAGGCCATGGGCGACAAGAAGGGCATCCGCCGTTATGGCCACGCCTATGTGCCGCTGGACGAAGCGCTGTCGCGCGTCGTGATCGACTTCTCCGGCCGTCCCGGCCTCGAATTCCATGTGCCGTTCAAGCGCTCGATGATCGGGCAGTTCGATGTCGACCTCACGCATGAATTCTTCCAGGGCTTCGTCAATCACGCGCAGGTGACCCTGCACGTCGACAACCTGCGTGGCGAGAATGCGCACCACCAGTGCGAAACCGTATTCAAGGCCTTCGGCCGCGCGCTGCGCATGGCCGCCGAGCTCGACCCGCGCGCCGCTGGCACGATTCCCTCCACCAAAGGCACTCTCTAATAATCTGCACGCAGGCGTGACCATCGCCTGCGTCGCCAGCCTTTCATGAACAAGATCGTCGTCGTCGATTACGGTATGGGCAACCTGCGCTCCGTTGCGCAGGCCCTGATGCATGTCGCCCCTGAAGCCGAAGTCAGCATTTCGCATGACCCGGAAGCGATCCGCAAGGCGGACCGCATTGTCCTGCCCGGCCAGGGCGCGATGCCCGATTGCATGCGCTCGCTGAAAGCCTCGGGCGTGATGGAGGCGTTGCTGGAAGCCGCGCAGAACAAGCCGCTGTTTGGCGTCTGCGTCGGCGAGCAGATGATGTTCGACTGGAGCGAAGAGGGCGATGCGCATTGCCTGTCGCTGATGCCGGGCAAGGTGGTCCGCTTCCGCCTCGACGATCAACTGCAGCCCGATGGTTCGCGCTACAAGGTGCCGCAAATGGGCTGGAACCGCGTGCGGCAGCATGCGCACCCGATGTGGGCCGGCGTGCCGGACGACAGTTATTTCTATTTTGTGCACAGCTACTATGCGGTGCCCGACAATCCGGCCCATGTGCTGGGCGAAACCAGCTATGGCGCAACGTTTTGCTGCGCTGCGGGACGCGATAATATTTTTGCCACGCAATTCCATCCCGAAAAAAGCGCAGCCGCAGGTTTGCAGCTTTATAAAAATTTTGTACAGTGGAAGCCGTGATTCGGGGCTGGGCGACCGAACGACCTATCGACTGATCGACCGATCGCCAAGCCCGCAGCCGACACGCCCCACTCCTGACCCTCTGACACTGAATTCACTCCCCCAGTAGCCATGCTGCTCATACCCGCTATCGACCTCAAGGACGGCCATTGCGTCCGCCTCAAGCAAGGTGACATGGACCAGGCCACCGTGTTCTCGGAAGACCCGGCGCAGATGGCGCGCCACTGGCTGCAGCGCGGCGCACGCCGGCTGCATCTGGTCGACCTGAACGGCGCGTTTGCCGGCAAGCCGAAGAACGAGCCGGCCATCAAGGCCATCATCGCCGCGGTCCAGCAGTACGCAGCCGAAAACGATGTGGAAGAGATTCCCATCCAGCTCGGCGGCGGCATTCGTGACCTCGACACCATCGAGCGCTTCCTCGATGACGGCCTGTCCTACATCATCATCGGCACCGCCGCGGTGAAAAACCCGGGCTTCCTGCACGATGCGTGCAGCGCGTTCCCGGGCCAGATCATCGTCGGCCTCGACGCCAGGGATGGCAAGGTCGCGACTGACGGCTGGAGCAAGTTGTCCGGCCACGAAGTGATCGACCTCGCGAAGAAATTCGAAGACTACGGCTGCGAAGCGATTGTCTACACTGACATCGGCCGCGACGGCATGATGAAGGGCGTGAACATCGAAGCCACGGTCAAGCTCGCGCAGAGCATGACGATCCCGGTCATCGCATCGGGTGGCGTACACAACATCAAGGATGTCGAGGCGCTGTGCGCAGTGCAGGACGAGGGCATCCAGGGCGTGATCTGCGGCCGCTCGATCTACGAAGGCACGCTCGACCTGCAATCGGCTCAGGAGCGCGCCGACGAACTTTCCGGCGAGCTGGACGAAGACGCCTGACATGACCCTCGCAAAGCGCATCATCCCCTGCCTGGACGTGACGGCAGGGCGCGTCGTCAAGGGCGTCAATTTCGTCGAATTGCGTGACGCCGGCGACCCGGTCGAGATCGCGCGCCGCTATGACGAGCAGGGCGCCGACGAACTGACCTTCCTCGACATCACCGCATCGTCCGACGACCGCGACCTGATCCTGCACATCATCGAAGCCGTCGCGTCGCAAGTCTTCATTCCGCTGACCGTCGGCGGTGGTGTGCGCGTCGTTGATGACGTGCGCCGGCTGCTGAATGCCGGCGCGGACAAGATCAGCATCAACACCTCGGCCGTGACCAACCCGCAGCTGGTGGCGGACGCGGCCGACAAATACGGCTCGCAGTGCATCGTGGTGGCGATCGACGCCAAGCGCAGCACGGCCGGCCACTGGGAAGTATTCACGCACGGCGGCCGCAAGGCGACCGGTCTCGACGCCGTCGAATGGGCGCGCAAGATGCAGTCGCTCGGCGCCGGCGAAATCCTGCTGACCAGCATGGACCGCGACGGCACCAAGGTCGGGTTTGACCTCGCGCTGACGCGCGCGGTGTCCGATGCCGTATCGATTCCGGTGATTGCGTCCGGCGGTGTCGGCGGCCTGAAAGACCTGGCCGACGGCATCACTGAAGGTCATGCCGATGCGGTGCTGGCCGCCAGCATCTTCCATTACGGGCAGCACACCGTGCAGGAAGCCAAGCAGTACATGGCCGCGCAGGGCATACCGATGAGGCTGGCATGATTGCAAAAGCCAAATGGCTCAATCACATCAAATGGGACGAGCACGGGCTGGTGCCCGTGATCGCGCAGGAAGCCGGCACCAATGACGTGCTGATGTTTGCATGGATGAACCGCGAGGCGCTGGCGCGCACCGTCGAGCTCGGCCAGGCGGTGTATTGGAGCCGTTCGCGCAAGAAACTGTGGCACAAGGGCGAGGAGTCCGGCCACTTCCAGCAAGTGCATGAAATCCGGCTCGACTGCGACGAAGACGTGGTGCTGCTGAAAATCACGCAGGTCGGCGACATCGCCTGCCATACCGGTCGCCATTCCTGCTTCTTCCAGAAGTTCGAGGGCGGCGATAACGGGGACAATGGGGACTGGGTCGAGGTCGAGCCTGTCGTCAAGGACCCTGACGCCATTTACAAGAAATGACATGAGCGACATCCTGAACCGCCTCGCCGAGGTGATCGAGTCCCGCAAGCCGGAGGCCGGCGGCGACCCCGAGAAGTCCTACATTGCGCGCCTGTTTTCCAAGGGTGACGATGCCATCCTGAAAAAGGTCGGCGAAGAGGCGACCGAGACCGTGATGGCCGCCAAGGACGTGCGTCACGGTGCCGATGCCGACACGCTGGTCTACGAATGCGCGGACCTGTGGTTCCATTCGATGATCATGCTTGCGCAATACGGCCTCAAGCCGCAACAGGTGCTGGACGAGCTGGCACGCCGCGAAGGCCTGTCCGGCATCGAAGAAAAAGCCAACCGCAAGCTGCAAGAGCGCGAGCAGGCCGAGCAGCGTCAATAACCAGAGGACAGCCCTTGGACAACTGTATTTTTTGCAAGATCGCGGCCGGCGCGATCCCGTCGAAAAAGGTCTACGAAGACGAAGACCTGATCGCCATCCACGACATCAACCCGGCCGCGCCGGTGCACCTGTTGCTGGTGCCGCGCGAGCACATCCCGACCCTGGCCGACTGCACCGAGAAGCACCAGGCCTTGTTGGGTAAAATGCAGCTGCTGGCATCGAAATTGGCGCTGGAGCAAGGCGGCGGCTACCAGAACACGGCCGCAGGCCCCGCCGGTGGCTTCAAAACCCTGTTCAATACCGGGCCTGACGGTGGTCAAGAGGTGTACCATCTGCATTTGCACGTGATGGGCGGCCCACGCCCGTGGCGTGGTCAGCGCTGAAACACGGCGCTGACAGATTTTAGAATCGGATCCCCCGGGGATCCTGCGAGGAGATAAGCAATGGGTTCGTTCAGTATTTGGCACTGGGTCATCGTGCTGGTGATTGTCATGCTGGTGTTCGGCACCAAGAAGCTTGGCAACATCGGTTCCGACCTCGGCAAGGCGGTCAAGGGCTTCAAGGATGGCGTCAAGGGCGCCGACGAGAGCGCTCCGCCGGCACAGCAGGTGGCCGACAAGTCGACCATCGACGTCGAGGCCAAGGAAAAATCCAAGCACTGACCCCGCCACTGACACGGCGACCGCGTCCCGCGCGTTCGCCGCACCCGCCTGAAATCCAGTCCAGATGATTGACCTAGGTCTTACCAAGATCGCGCTGATCGGCGCGGTGGCGCTGGTCGTCATCGGTCCGGAAAAGTTGCCGGGCGTCGCCCGCATGGCCGGCACCTTGTTCGGCCGCGCGCAGCGCTACATCAACAACGTGAAGGCTGAAGTCAACCGCGAGATGCAGATGGAGGAACTGCGCAAGATGCAGTCCAACATCGTCGATGCGGCAACCAACCTGAACAAGTCCGTGTCTTCCGACTTGGCCGACGCGGCCAAGGAAGTCCACGAAGCCGGCAAGGAATTCAATGAGGCGGTGGCCGAGGCTACCCATGCGTATGAAGGCAGCGAGAGCGTGCGCGTGCCAGCCGAATGGGAACTGGCGGCCAAGCGCCGCGATTTCCGCAAGAAGAAGCTGGAGCAGACCTCTCGCGTGCCGCTGTGGTTCAAGAACCAGTCCGGCAAGAAGACCCGCGTGATGTCCGGCGCCGCGCGCGTCGCACGCTTCCGTCCCTCGTCCGGCAAGACCGTGAAGTTCTTCCAATAAGTCCATGTCCGACGACCAGCCTTCCGGTATCCAGGAAACATTCATCTCGCACCTGATCGAGCTGCGCACGCGCCTCGTCCGGGCGTCGGCCGTCGTGCTCGCCGTGTTCATCGTGCTGTTCATGGTGTGGCCGGGCGCCGCGCAGGTGTACGACTACATGGCGCAGCCGATGATGCACGCACTGCCCGAGGGCTCGAAAATGATCGCCACCGGCGTCATCACGCCCTTCATGGTCCCGGTCAAGGTGACGATGATGCTGGCGCTGCTGGTGTCATTGCCCTGGGTGCTGTACCAGGGCTGGGCCTTCGTCGCGCCGGGCCTGTACACGCACGAGAAGCGCCTGGTGGCGCCGCTGATCATCTCGTCGTCGTTACTGTTCCTGCTTGGCGTGCTGTTCTGCTATTTCTTCGTCTTCGGCACGGTGTTCAAGTTCATCAACGACTTCGCGCCGAAGTCGATCGCGGTCGCGCCGGACATCGAGAACTATCTCGACTTCGTGCTGACCATGTGCCTGGCCTTCGGCCTGACCTTCGAAGTGCCGGTGGTGGTGATCGTGCTGGTGCGCATGGGCATGGTGTCGGTCGAGAAGCTGAAGGAAATTCGTCCGTATGTGATCGTCGGCGCCTTCGTGATCGCTGCGGTGGTGACGCCACCCGACATCATGAGCCAGCTGTTCCTGGCCATCCCGTTGTGCCTGCTGTACGAGATCGGCCTGTTCATCGCGCCCTTGTTCAAGAAGGCCACGACCGCGCCGGACGAGCGCGCCGATTCCGAAACGGCCTGAAGAACGGTCCGAGATTCCGCCTGAGGTTAACCCTCCGCGTCGACCTCTTGCAAAGCCCCGGTGCCTGAGCGCAGCGGGGCTTTTTTGCATCAGGGCATCGGCCCCGCAGTACGCAGCCACTTCACCAGCGGCGACAGCGCGCTGAATTCTTCGACGATCCTGGCAGGCAGCTTTTCCGGCGCCAGTTTCTTCACGCTGGTCTCGCGCCAGGCGATGTAGCTTTTCAGTTTCAGGTAGTCCGCCATCGGTGAGTCGGCGTCGAAGCCCTTCGGTACGCGTGCCAGCATGTCCTGGGTTTGCAGATCGCCGTAGGCTTCGTGCAGCGCTTTGCTCTTCAGCACCTTCTTCAGCCCGGCCGGATCATCCACCACCAGCTGGCGGATCGTGCGCAATCGATCGGCCGGCGGCCGCCATTCGCCGCCTGCGGTGAACAGGTTGCCATGGGCGTTGATGTGAAAGTAGTAGGCTGGCCCGCCACCCTGGCTGGGCTTCTTCAGGCCGCTGGACGTGATCGCGGCCGAGAACGTGGTCTTGTACGGCGGACGGTCTTTCGCGAAGCGCAGGTCACGATTGATGCGAAACAGGGCCTTCTTCGGATTGCAGGCGGCCACCGCCGGATCGAAGCGCGTGATGTCCTTGATCAGTCCCGTCACCAGCTCCAGGAATTCGGCGCGCAGGATGTCGTAGCGCGGCTTGTTCATCACGAACCATGCGCGGTTGTTGTTCTCTTCGAGTTCGCTCAGGAATTGGACCAGGTCGCGCAAGTGCATGCCGGGCTCCTCGGGTGATTATTCTTCGTCTAGTTGCAGCTGCGGCTGGCGCATGCGCGGGCGGCGGCCGACGGTCAGGTCGAGTGCGGTCTCGCGGGCTTTGCGCAGCACCGTCACCTTCACTTGCTCGCCCGGCGTCAGCTGCGCGACCAGGTTCAGCATCGACACCGTGTCCGTCACCGGCTTGTCGGCGACCGACAGCAGGATGTCGCCGGGTTTGATGCCGGCCTTGTCGGCCGGGCCACCCTTGAGCACGCCGGCGATGATGGTGCCGGATGATTTCTGCAAGCCGAAACTCTCGGCCAGCTCCGGCGTGATGTCCTGCGGCTCGACGCCGATCCAGCCACGCACCACCTGTCCGTTACGGATGATGGCTTCCATCACCGTCTTCACGGTGCTGACGGGGATCGCAAAGCCTATGCCCAGCGAGCCGCCGCTGCGCGAATAGATGGCGGTATTGATGCCGAGCAGATGGCCATCGCTGTCGACCAGTGCGCCGCCCGAATTGCCGGGGTTGATCGCGGCATCGGTCTGGATGAAATTCTCGAAGGTATTGATGCCCAGGTGATTGCGACCCAAGGCCGACACAATGCCCATCGTGACGGTCTGGCCCACGCCGAACGGGTTGCCGATCGCCAGCACCACATCACCGACCTGCGTGTTCTCGAGCTTTGCCAGCGTGATCGACGGCAGGTTTTTCAGGTTCACCTTGACCACGGCCAGATCGGTCTCCGGGTCGGTGCCGACCAGCTTGGCCGACACCTTGCGGCCGTCCGCCAGCGCGACCTCGATCTCGTCGGCCGCCTCGATCACATGGTTGTTGGTGAGGATGTAGCCTTCCGGGCTGATGATCACGCCCGAGCCCAGGCTGAATTGCCGTTCGTCCTGACCGTCACCGAAGAAGCGACGGAACATCGGATCATTGCCCAGGGGATGACGCAGTTTGGCAGCCTTGGTGGTGAAGATGTTCACCACGGCCGGCATCGCGCGTTGCGATGCGATCCGGTAGCTGTTGGGCAGGCTGGCGCCGCCGGCTTCCTCGCGCACCGGGACCGTGGTCGATTCGAGTTGAGCGCCCGTACCTCCTTGCCGCAGCCATTCGGGCTTGAGGGTCGCTACAATGAACCAGAGCGCGAGCGCGACCGTGACGGTCTGCGCGAACAAGAGCCAAAGACGACGCATGTCAGGACTGGGAAAGGATAGCGAAAGAGATGACCGACAAAGCGCACACCGTGCACCGCGATACGCTGGAAAAACATCTTGCCAGCACGCTGGATATTAACCGTTTTCGCGATTACTGCCCAAACGGGATGCAGATCGAAGGCAGGGCGCAAGTAAGCACCATCGTCAGTGGCGTCACGGCCAGCCAGGCCTTGCTGGAAGCGGCGGTCGAACGCGGTGCAGACCTGGTACTGGTCCATCACGGCTACTTCTGGCGCGGTGAAGATGCGCGCATCGTCGGTACCCGCCAGCGCCGCATCAAGACGCTGCTGGCCCATGAGTTGAACTTGTTTGCGTATCACCTGCCGCTGGACGCCCATCCCGTGATGGGCAACAACGCGCAGCTGGGCAAGCGGCTTGGCCTCAGTGATGAAGGGCGCTTCGGCGAGCAAGAGCTGGGTTGGCTGGGGCACAGCAGCGTGCGTACCGTCGGCGAACTCGCGGCCATCGTCGCGCAGGCACTCGGGCGCGAGCCGTTGGTCGTCGGCGATCCGGCGCAACCGGTATCGACGGTCGCCTGGTGCACGGGCGCCGCGCAGAATGCGCTGAGCGAAGCGATTGCGGCCGGTGCGAGTGTCTATCTGAGCGGTGAGATCTCGGAGCCCACGGTGCATCTTGCGCGCGAGACCGGGGTTGCCTATCTCGCCTGTGGGCATCATGCGACCGAGCGTTATGGGGTGCAGGCCCTGGGTGAGCATCTTGCGCAAGAGTTCGGCATTCGGCACGAATTCATCGACATCGACAACCCTGTCTGAAAAAGCGGCAAGGACTTCGTACAGATCAATCCACAAGGGAACAAAGCACAGGCATTCTGCACCGACGAGGCGTTTGAATTCGGATGGAGCCTGCATCATGCTTCCCCTCGCATCGTCGACGCCATGCCGGATCATGGTGGTCGAGGATGAAGTTGTCACCCGCCGTTTGCTATGCAATGCGATCGAACTCGAACCCACACTGCAGCTGTGCGCAGCGGTCGACAACGTCGCGGACGCATTGCGAGCGATGGAGACATCAAGTTTCGATCTGCTGTTGACGGATCTCGGCCTGCCAGATGGTTCAGGTCTGGGCGTGATTCGCAGCTCCCGCAGGCTGATGCCGCATGCCGATATCCTCGTCATCACGATGTCGAGCGAAGATGAGCAAATCCTTGCCTGCATCGAAGCAGGGGCATCCGGCTATGTGCTCAAAGAGGGAGGACACACGCAAATCCTGAAAGCCATTCTGGATCTGCTCGCCGGCGGGTCGCCGATCAGCCCCGTGATCGCGCGCAAGATCCTTGCGCGGATGCGCCGCCATGTGCCGGCCGTCGATCTCGATGCGACGGTATCCGACAGCCTGCTGACCCGTCGCGAGTCGGCCATCCTCGAACTGATCTCGCGCGGCGGCACCTATGCGAAGGTTGCGCAGGCGCTCGGCTTGTCGGTCGGTACCGTGCAGACCCACATCAAGCATATCTACGCAAAGCTGTCGGTGCATTCGCGTACCGAGGCCATCATCGAGGCCCAGCGTCGCGGGTTGATTCGCTTCGGCGCGGCGACCCGCTGGTAAGCGCTGTCCATGCATGCCCCTGGCAGGCGTGGCAGCAGATGTTCGGCAGCCGATAGCGTTGCCCATCATTGCCACTTTGGGAAGCAACGCGTGGCTGCCGCCCGAATGTTTTCAATAAATTAATCCATAAGCGCAGCCACGCATTGTTTCCCGACCTCTTCACTGGGCTTATAACGGTTTCAAACAGGTGATGCCTCCGATATAATGTAAGGTTGCTGGAAGTTCCGAAAAAATTAGCAATTTCACTTGATTGGGGTAGTCATGAGCGACGAAAACCAGGTCGACTCGGGTCGACGCGGCCTGCTGGTTGCGACCTGTGCAGCAGGTGGTGTGGCAGGACTGGCGGCTGCCGGTGCCTTTGTGTCCACATTTGAACCGTCCGAGCGCGCCAAGGCCGCCGGCGCGCCGGTGGAAGTAGATATCGGCGACCTGAAGGCCGGCGAAATGAAGACGGTCGAATGGCGCGGCAAGCCGGTGTGGATCATCAAGCGCACGCCGGAAATGGTGTCGTCGCTGCAGAAGACCGATGCGCAAGTGGCGGATCCCAAGTCCGAGCGCAATCCGGACGACCTGACCCCGGAATACGCACGCAATGAAACCCGCTCGATCAAGCCCGAGATCCTCGTGGCCGTCGGCATCTGCTCGCACCTCGGTTGCTCGCCAACCACCAAATTCCAGGTGGGTGCCCAGCCGTCGCTGCCGGATGACTGGCAGGGCGGTTTCCTGTGCCCCTGCCATGGCTCGACCTTCGACCTCGCGGGCCGCGTGTTCAAGAACAAGCCTGCGCCGGACAACCTGCAAGTGCCGCGTCACATGTACCTGAGCGACAACCGCATCGTGATTGGCAAAGACGAGAAAGGCGAGGCGTAAAAAATGGCTTTCCACGAAACCAAACTGCCGGCCGATGCGCCGGCCGCACAAAAGGCACTGGCCTGGGTCGATGACCGCTTCCCGCTGACCAAGCTGTGGAATGACCAGTGGGGCAAGTACTACGCGCCGAAGAACTTCAACCTGCTGTACCTGTTCGGCTCGCTGGCCGCGCTGGTGCTGGTGATCCAGATCGTTACCGGCATCTTCCTGGTGATGAACTACAAGCCGGACGCCAACCTCGCGTTCGCTTCGGTTGAATACATCATGCGCGAAGTACCGTGGGGCTGGCTGGTGCGCTACATGCACTCGACCGGCGCGTCGGCCTTCTTCATCGTGGTCTACCTGCACATGCTGCGGGGCCTGCTGTACGGTTCGTACCGCAAGCCGCGTGAGCTGATCTGGCTGTTCGGCGTCGGCATCTTCCTGTGCCTGATGGCCGAAGCCTTCTTCGGCTACCTGCTGCCGTGGGGCCAGATGTCGTACTGGGGTGCCCAGGTGATCGTGAACCTGTTTGGCGCGATCCCGTTCATTGGGCCGGACCTGTCGCTGTGGATCCGCGGTGACTATGTGGTGTCGGATGCAACGCTGAACCGCTTCTTTGCCTTCCATGTGATCGCGATCCCGCTGGTGCTGCTCGGCCTGGTCGTGGCGCACCTGATCGCGCTGCACGAAGTGGGTTCGAACAACCCGGACGGCATCGAAGTCAAGGACAACCTCGGTCCGGACGGCCATGGCATCGACGCCATCCCGTCGCACCCGTACTACTCGACCAAGGACATCTTCGGCGTGGCCTGCTTCCTGTTCATCTTCAGCGCGATCATCTTCTTCGCGCCGGAGGCTGGCGGCTACTTCCTCGAGTACAACAACTTCATCCCGGCTGACCCGCTGAAGACCCCGCCGCACATCGCGCCGGTCTGGTACTTCACGCCGTTCTACTCGATCCTGCGTGCAACCACGTCGCAGTTCATGTACGCGCTGATCGCCGGCGTCATCGGTTATGCCGGCCTGATCGTGCTGACCACGCGCCTGTCGGGCAACGTGAAGAAAGCCGTCATGGGCGGCGCGCTGGCCGCCGTCGTGCTGATGCTGGTGCTC
>JBDKLN010000019.1:0-11590 GCA_039806045.1 Pseudomonadota bacterium | reverse complement strand
TGCAGCGAACGGCCCGAGGTCTGGATGTGGTACTTCAGCTTCTGGCTGCGGTCGTTCGCGCCGTACTTGTCGCGCATCGCGACGGCCCAGATGCGGCGCGCCACGCGGCCCAGCACCGTGTATTCCGGATCCATGCCGTTGGAGAAGAAGAATGACAGGTTGGGCGCGAAATCATCGATGTTCATGCCGCGCGCCAGGTAGGCTTCGACGAAAGTAAAGCCGTTCGACAGCGTGAAGGCCAGCTGCGAGATCGGGTTCGCGCCGGCTTCGGCGATGTGATAACCCGAGATCGACACCGAGTAGAAGTTGCGCACCTTGTGGTCGACGAAATATTGCTGGATGTCGCCCATCACCTTCAGCGAGAACTCGGTCGAGAAGATGCAGGTGTTCTGGCCCTGGTCTTCCTTCAGGATGTCGGCCTGCACCGTGCCGCGCACGTTCTGCAGCACCCAGGCCTTGATCTTCGCGGTCTCTTCGGCATTCGGCTCGCGGCCCTGGTCGGCGCGGAACTTGTCGAGCTGCTGATCCATCGCGGTATTCATGAACATCGCGAGGATGGTCGGCGCCGGGCCGTTGATGGTCATCGACACCGAGGTGGTCGGGTCGCACAGGTCGAAGCCGTCGTACAGCACCTTCATGTCTTCGACGGTCGCGATCGACACCCCCGAGTTGCCGACCTTGCCGTAGATGTCGGGACGCAGCGCCGGGTCGGCGCCGTACAGCGTCACCGAGTCGAATGCAGTCGACAGGCGCTTGGCCGGCATGCCTTCGGACACCAGCTTGAAGCGGCGGTTGGTACGGAAGGCGTCGCCTTCACCGGCGAACATGCGCGTCGGGTCTTCGTTCTCGCGCTTGAACGGGAACACGCCGGCGGTATACGGGAAGCTGCCGGGCAGGTTTTCCTTCATCAGCCAGGTCAGCAGGTCGCCCTGGTCGTTATAGGTCGGCAGCGCGACCTTGCGCACGCGGTTGCCCGACAGGGTTTCGTAATACAGGCGGGTGCGGATTTCCTTGTCGCGGATCTTCACCACATGCTCGTCTCCCGAATAGGTGGCACGCAGTTCCGGCCAGCTGTCGAGCAGCTGGCGTGCATCCGGTGCCAGCGCCTGGTCACGCTGGGTGATCAGGTCGTCGAAATCGGCATGCTTGCCTGCATTGAACAGCAGACGCTTGGCTTCCGACAGCTGCTGGCGCTCGCGCGCGATGGTGGCTTGCTTGTCGACGCGGCGATGGTAGTGGCGCACCGTGTCCGAGATCTCGGCCAGGTAGCGGCTGCGGGCCGGCGGCACGATCGCGTTGCGGCCGCTGGACGAGCGCACGTCAACCCTCGCCAGCTTGCCGGCGCCGGCCTTCAAGCCCAGCTCGGTCAGCTTGGGCAGCAGGCCCTGATACAGCGCGGTGACGCCATCGTCATTGAAGCGCGACGCCTGCGTGCCGAACACCGGCATCTGTTCGGGCGACAGGCTCCAGGCTTCACGGTTGCGCTGCACCTGCTTGGCGACATCGCGCAGTGCATCCTGCGCACCCTTGCGGTCGAACTTGTTGATGGCGACGAAGTCGGCAAAGTCCAGCATGTCGATCTTTTCCAGCTGCGATGCGGCGCCGAATTCGGGCGTCATCACGTACAGGCTGGCGTCCACGTGCGGCACGATCGCCGCGTCACCCTGGCCGATGCCCGAGGTCTCGACGATCACGAGGTCATAGCCGGCGACGCGGCAGGCGGCGACCACATCGGGCAGCGCCTGCGAAATTTCGGAACCCGCTTCACGCGTGGCCAGCGAGCGCATGAACACGCGCGACTGGCCGCCCCACGGACCGATCGCATTCATGCGGATGCGGTCGCCCAGCAGCGCGCCGCCCGACTTGCGGCGCGACGGGTCGATCGAGATCACGGCGATGTTGAGCTGGTCGTCCTGGTCGATGCGCAGGCGGCGGATCAGTTCATCCGTCAGCGACGACTTGCCGGCGCCGCCGGTGCCGGTGATGCCGAGCGCGGGAATATGGGCCTTGCCGGCGCCGGCGTGCAGGGCCTTCTTCAATTCAGGCGATGCCTTGCCGTTTTCCAGTGCCGTGATCAGCTGCGCCAGCGGGCGCTGGCGCGCGACCATGTCACCCTGCTGCAGTGCCTCGGCCGACTGCGGTGCGTACACCGACAGGTCGACATCGCACGACTGGATCATGTGCAGGATCATGCCGACCAGGCCCATGCGCTGGCCATCTTCCGGGCTGAAGATGCGCGTGACGCCGTAATCGTGCAGTTCCTGTATCTCGGCCGGCACGATCACGCCGCCGCCGCCGCCGAACACCTTGATGTGCTCGCCACCGCGCTGCTTCAGCAGGTCGATCATGTACTTGAAGTACTCGACGTGGCCGCCTTGGTAGCTGGAGATCGCGATGCCTTGCGCATCTTCTTGCAGTGCGGCGGTGACGATTTCATCAACCGAACGATTGTGACCGAGGTGAATCACTTCCGCGCCCTGAGCCATCAGGATGCGTCGCATGATGTTGATCGAGGCATCGTGGCCATCGAACAGGGAGGCGGCAGTTACGAAGCGGACTTTGTTCTTGGGTGTGTACGTAGTCAGGCTTTGGGCGACGGACAGGTCGGTCATGGGGATCTCCGGGCAGGCTTGCGGCCGCTTGTGGCGGCCGGGTCGTTCAGGTTGACGCTTACGTCAACGTAAAGCGCGAGTATAGCCGGAAACCAGCCTTGTCCACAGGACATGCCGTACGGAAAATCAGGCAAAAATAAGGGGGAGCGGTCAGCTGGCGCTGCCAAGGCCGGCCAGCCGATGCAATGCCAAGTCCTGCAACTCGCGCTGGCCGATGTCGTGCCGGCCGAGCTCGACAGCCCAGCCGAACAGGTGGGCAGCGGCTTCCCGATCGCCGAGCGCCAGCAAGCATTCGCCGAGCCGATAGGCTGCCGCCATGTGGAATTCGTCAATTTGCAGAACGTGCCGAAACAGCATCGTGGCGTAGTCGATGATGCCCAACCTTTGCAGGCAGCTGGCGGCGAGGAAGGCATCGTCCGCATGCTGCGCGCGCGCACTGTGACAATGCAGCGCCAGCGGCAGCGCGAGCAGGAACTCGCCTTGCTCGCAGAGCGAGAAGGCGACGCGGTAGCGGAGGTCAAGATCCGCGTGGGTCAGCCCTGCGCAATCGGCCAGCGTGATGCCTGCGGCCAGCTGATTGCCGTGATTGGCCGCCAGCGCAGGCATCTGTTCCAGCCAGACCAACGAGCTCTCGACCAGCTCGCGGGTGTTCGCGTCGTACAGATGGCGGCTGGCCTGCGCGGCTTGTTGCAGCAGGGGGTTCATCGGCGGTGGCCTCAGGCCGGATGCGTTTCGGGTTGACCCGGTTCAGCAATTGGCAAGGTGAGACTGCTCGTGACAAAAGCGATGGCCAGTCCGACCGCGCCCGCAATCATCACGCCTGCAGATTCCCCCCGCTTGGCATCCACGGCCGGATTGCCCGGTACGGTAAATGTCATCCCGCCGAAAATGATGGCGGCCAGACTGCCGCAGCCAAGCAGGATGGCGCTACCGCGGACCAGATATCGCACGTGGGGAGTGCATGCCGGGGAATACGCGGCATTGCCGTCGGCAGCAGGGGCGGGAATAGCGCCTGCACCGCTTCTTTGGCCTGCGACGCTTGATGCATCACGCTTCTCGACGCCGAGCCCCACAGTTCCCTGTGGCGCGCCCGCGGAGGACGAGTCGTCTGTCGCCGACGATGATGACGACGCAGTGCTGACACTCTTGCTGTTTGTCTCGTCGACATGCGGGGACTTTCCGCGGATGTCGTAGGAGCTTGCAGATGAAACGGAGCTGGACATGACTTTCCTTTCTGACGAGCTTGGTTGCGCCAAACGGCCAATACGCCGCGGCATCCGCGCCTAAGTAACGACAGAAAAAGGAGGTTTCCGCTCCGGTGAAGAAGGTGTGCGGTGAAAGCCCGCAGCAGCTCAGCCGGGGTTTGAACGAATCAAAGCGCGATGACTAGCGCTTCAGCCGCGACGTCATGATGGCCGCGACCTCGCCATTCGCATGCGCGTCGTCAGGATTCGACAGCCCTGCAACAACCCCGCGGGCGTCTTCTTCGCTGCGGTTCTGGCTCATCTTCCATTTTCCCTGGATCTGCGTGATCGCGATCTCGAGCCCGACGATGGCCTTCAGTTGCGTGTCGATGAAATCTGCCGGTGCGTCATCGAGCTTCCATGGCGCCGCTCTTGGCTGCTCCATCACATCGGTGAACTCGCTGACCTGACCGCGCAGCCAGTTGGCTGATTCGATAACGGTCGGTATCCCCCGCACCTGCACCATCTCGTAGTTCCAGGTCGGGACCACCTTGTGGGTCGCCTGCTTGGACGGATACCAGTTGGGGCTGACATAGTTGTCGGCGCCCCGGAAGACAATCAGGCATTCATCAATTGCCTGCAGATCTTGCCAGTGCGGATTGGCGCGGGCGAGGTGGGCCACCAGCACAGGCTTGCCTTCCTTTTCCCGATGAAGGAAAGGGGCCGGCGAAGCCAGCAGCCCGGAAGGGCCGGCAGAAACCAGCATCCCCAGCGGGTGACGACGGATCAGATCGAGCAGTGCGTCCAGGTTCGTATCTGAAAAGCTGGCGGGGACGTACATGCGCTGCGAGCTCACTCCACCGTGACGGATTTCGCCAGATTGCGCGGCTTGTCGACATCGGTGCCGCGCGCCAGCGCCGTGTGATACGCAAGCAGCTGCAACGGCACGACATGCAGGATCGGCGACAGCAGTCCGTAGTGCTCGGGCATACGGATCACGTGCAGGCCGTCGCCGGATGCGATGCGCGAATCGGCGTCGGCGAAAACATAAAGCTGACCACCACGCGCACGCACCTCCTGCATGTTCGACTTCAGCTTCTCGATCAGCGCATCATTCGGCGCTACGGTCACGACCGGCATCTCTTCAGTCACCAGCGCCAGCGGGCCATGCTTCAGTTCACCTGCCGGATAGGCCTCGGCGTGAATGTAAGAGATTTCCTTCAGCTTCAGCGCGCCCTCGAGCGCGATCGGGTAGTGCAGGCCGCGGCCGAGGAACAGGGCGTTTTCCTTGCGCGCGAACGCATCGGCCCAGGCGATGATCTGCGGTTCCAGCGCCAGCACCGATTGCAAGGCGGCCGGCAGGTGGCGCAGGTTCTTCAGGTGGGCGGCTTCATCGTCGGCTGACAAGCGGCCGCGCAGCTTGGCCAGCGTCAGCGTCAACAAGAACAGCGCAGCCAGCTGCGTGGTGAAGGCCTTGGTCGATGCCACGCCGATCTCGACGCCGGCGCGCGTGAGGTAAGACAGCGTGGTTTCGCGCACCATTGCCGAGGTGGCGACATTGCAGATGGCCAGCGAGTGGCGATGACCGAGTTCCTTCGCATACTTGAGCGCGGCCATCGTGTCAGCGGTTTCGCCGGATTGCGAGATCACGACCACCAGCGCGTTCGGATTCACCGCCGGTTCGCGGTAGCGGTATTCGCTGGCGATCTCGACATTGGTCGGCAATCCGGGAATCGACTCTAGCCAGTACTTTGCCGTCATGCCCGAGTAATAGCTGGTGCCGCAGGCGAGGATCTGGATCGCGTCGATCTGGCCAAATACTTCGGCGGCGTCCTTGCCGAACAAATCAGGCGCGAAGCCGAGCACACCCTCGAGCGTGTCGCCGATGGCGCGCGGTTGCTCGAAGATTTCCTTCTGCATGTAATGGCGGTACGGACCAAGGTCAATCGCGCCCGAATACGCGTGCACGGTCTGTGCCTCGCGCCGGACCGACTTGTCGTCGCGATCAGTAATCGCAATGCCCTCCAGACGCACGTCGACGACATCGCCCTCTTCCAGATAGATGATCTGGTCTGTGGTGCCCGACAAGGCCATCGCATCCGAGGCGACAAAATTCTCGCCGTTGCCAATGCCGACCACCAGCGGGCACCCGACGCGGGCCCCGATCACGCGGTTCGGCTCGTCGTCGCAGAACACCGCAATGGCGAACGCGCCATGCAGGCGCTTGACCGCCTTTTGCACGGTGCGCAGCAAATCGCCGTCATACATGTCGTTGACCAAATGCGCGATGACTTCGGTATCGGTCTGCGATTCGAAGACATAGCCGCGCTGCCTGAGTTCGGCGCGAATTTCCTCGAAATTCTCGATGATCCCGTTATGGACCACGGCGATGCGTGGCTTGCCGTCGCGCTCGGAGAAATGCGGGTGTGCATTGTTGGTGGCAGGCACGCCATGCGTCGCCCAGCGGGTGTGGGCGATGCCGGTCTGGCCTGTCAGGTGCGTGCTGGCCACCTGGGCTTCCAGTTCGGCCACGCGCGCGACGCTGCGTGAACGCTTCAGTCCTTGCTGGTGGACGGCCACGCCACACGAGTCATAGCCGCGGTATTCGAGGCGCTTCAGGCCTTCGAGCAGAATGGGAACGATGTCGCGCCGGGCGACGGCGCCTACGATGCCGCACATGGGTCAGTCCTGTTTTTTCTGTTTCACGGGCCGCTGCCAGCCGCTGATGGTGGTCTGCTTCGCACGCGACACGGTGAGGCTGCCCGCAGGCGCATCCTTGGTCAGCGTGGTGCCGGCGCCCAGTGTCGCGCCTTTGCCGACGGTGACCGGCGCCACCAGCTGCGTGTCGCTGCCGATGAAGGCATCGTCTTCGATCACGGTGCGGTGCTTGTTGGCGCCGTCATAGTTGCAGGTGATGGTGCCGGCGCCGATGTTGACGCGCGAGCCTACGGTCGCGTCGCCGACATAGGCCAGATGGTTGGCCTTGCTGTGTGCGCCGAACTGGCCGTTCTTGACCTCGACGAAATTGCCGATGTGGACATCGTCACCCAGTACGGTGCCCGGGCGCAGGCGCGCATAAGGGCCGATCTGCGATTCGGCGCCAACGTCGGCCTCCTCGATGTGGCAGAAGGGCTTGATGACGGCGCCGGCGCGGATATGGGCGTTGCGCAGCACGCAGTGCGCGCCGACCTTCACGCCCTGGTCGAGCACGACACGGCCCTCGAAGACGCAACCGACGTCGATCTCGACATCGCGGCCGCACACCAGTTCGCCACGCACGTCGATGCGCGCCGGGTCAGCCAGTGTCACGCCGGCGTTCAGCAAGCCATCAGCGACATTGCGCTGGTGGATGCGCTCGAGCTCCGCCAGCTGCACCTTGCTGTTGACCCCCAGCGTCTCCCACTCGTGGGCCGGCTGCGCCGACTCGACCGCGATGCCATCCCTGACCGCTTGGGCGATCACGTCGGTCAGGTAGTACTCGCCCTGTGCATTGTCATTTGACAGCCGCGACAGCCAGGCTTTCAAGGGTTGGGTCGGCGCGACGATGATGCCGGTGTTCACTTCGCGGATGGCGCGCTCGGCTTCGTTCGCATCCTTTTGTTCGACGATACGCACGATCTTGCCACCCTCGCGCACGATGCGGCCGTAGCCGGTCGGGTCGTCGAGGTCGACCGTCAGCACGGCTAGCTTGTCCTGGCCTGCTTTCGCCACCAGCGTCTGCAGGGTAGCCGCCGTGGTCAGCGGCACATCGCCATACAGCACCAGTGTCGGTGTCGAATCATCGAGCTGCGGGACCGCCTGCATCACCGCATGCCCGGTGCCCAGTTGCGGTTGCTGCAGCACGAAATGCAGGTCGTCGGCGGCGAGTCGGGTCGGCACGGCGTCGCCGCCATGGCCGTAGATCACGCAGCAGGTGGAAGGGGACAGGGTGCGCGCGGTATCGATCACGTGCGACAACAATGGCTTGCCGGCCAGTGCATGCAAGACCTTGGGCAGGTCCGATTGCATGCGTTTTCCCATGCCGGCTGCGAGGATGACGACGTTCATAGGCAGATATTGGAGAGGTGCAAAATTCTAGCACGCACCCTGTGGTGCTCCGGTCGGGAATGGCGCAGATTTCGCGCCATTTGGCAGTGATCAAGCGCGGCACTTGTCGACAATTCGCGTGCCCCGATTGCCTGCACCCGTCTTGGCGACGATCGCCGGCGCTTAATCGTCGCTGTCGATGTCGCTGTCCTCGGCGCGTTGCAGGCGGATCACGACGCTGCCCGGGCCGGTGTTGGTTGCGCACGGCGCTTCATCGAAAGCGATGTCGCCGTCGGGGTTGGCGATGCCGGTTGCTTTCAGTTGTGAAAACTCGAACAGCGAGCGGTCCATCAGATGGGACGGGATCACGGTCGACAACGACGAGAAGATGTTTTCCACGCGGCCCGGGAATTTTTTCTCCCATTCACGCAGCATGCCCTTGATCTGCTTGCGCTGCAGGTTTTCCTGGCTGCCGCACAGGTCGCACGGGATGATGGGGAAGTTCTTCAGTGCCGCATAGCGTTCGGTATCGGCCTCGCGCACATAGGCCAGCGGACGGATCACCACATGTTTCCCATCGTCCGATACCAGCTTGGCCGGCATGCCCTTCAGTTTGCTGCCGAAGAACATATTCAGGAAAAAAGTTTCCATGATGTCGTCGCGATGGTGGCCGAGCGCGACCTTGGTCGCGCCCAGTTCGTCGGCGACGCGGTACAGGATGCCGCGCCGCAGCCGCGAACATAGCGAGCAGGTGGTTTTCCCTTCCGGGATCACGCGCTTGACGATGCTGTAGGTGTCCTGTTCCTCGATATGGAAGGGCACCTCGATGCTGCGCAGGTAATCCGGCAGCACATGGCCGGGGAAATTCGGTTGTTTCTGGTCGAGGTTGACCGCAACGATGTCGAACGAAATCGGCGCGCGTTCACGCAAGGTCAACAGGATGTCGAGCAGCGCATAGCTGTCCTTGCCGCCGGACAGGCAGACCATCACTTTGTCACCGTCCTCGATCATGTTGAAGTCACCAATCGCCTGACCCACCTGGCGGCACAGGCGCTTGTGCAGCTTGTTGTTCTCGAATGCGGCTTTTTCAGCCTGGCGCGCGGTCAGGCCGGCTTTCAGTTCGCTGGTCACGATGTTGCTCATGCGCGCTCCTTGAAGTGCAGCACTTCGACGCCCACGGCTTCGCAATCCGGATAGACATCCGGCTTCTGGGTCGACACCTGCACCGCGCGCACCTTCGGGTGCGCGAGCAGCGCGCGCGCGACGTCGTCGCACAGCGTTTCCTGCAGCTGGATGTGGCCCGTCGAGACGCGGGCCTCGATGGTGTTGCGGATGAAGTCGTAATCGACGACTTCATGCAGCTCATCTTGGGTCGGTGTCGAAACGGTCAGCGGGATGAACAGCTCGACATTGAATAGCACGCGCTGCTCGCCCTGCTTTTCGAAATCGTGTACGCCAATATTGATCATCACCTCGAAATTGCGCAGGAACAGGCGCCGACAATCTGTCAGGGCGGGGTGGATCAGCAGGGAAGTCATGAATTGAGTCATTTCATCAGGGCCCGTGGGCCGGTTTTACAACGTAAATCAGGGCGGGTGCGCGTTGCACGCCGTGTTTCCGTAGTGCGTCTGGCAAATCGTCCGCGCTTATTGGGTCAGGAACATGACGTCGCGGTGGGACGGCACCAGGTGCTGGCCGCCATCGACCATCAGCGTGGTGCCCGTCACCGCGTTTGCCCGGGCGAGATAGCAGGCAGCGTTCGCGATGTCGTCCGGCGTGCTGCCTTTGCCCAGGGGTGTCTTGCGGTGCGCTTGCTCGAAAGCCTGTTCGTCCATGTCGCCTGACACCATCGACAATCCCGGCGCCAGTCCCACCACGCGCACCTTGGGCGCCAGTGCCTGCGCCAGCATCGTGGTCGCTGCTTGCAGCGCTGCCTTGGACAGCGTGTAGGACAGGAAGTCCGGGTTCAGGTTGCACAGCTTCTGGTCCAGCAGGTTGATGACAACCGCCTGTTCGCCTTCCGGCGTCGCTGCGTGCAATGCCTGCGCGAGTAATACGGGCGCTGCGAGGTTGGCATGCATGTGCGCGTCGAGCTTCTGCACGCCAAAGCT
Source organism: Pseudomonadota bacterium (assembly GCA_039806045.1). Taxonomy (GTDB): domain Bacteria; phylum Pseudomonadota; class Gammaproteobacteria; order Burkholderiales; family Burkholderiaceae_D; genus Pernthalerella. The sequence goes on along the minus strand of JBDKLN010000019.1, from coordinate 1,657 downwards.
GCCGGCATCGTCGTAATCGAAGAGGGACGCGCTGTTGACCACGCAACTGATGCGCCCCAGCGCCGATTCGGCGCGCCGCACCAGTGCCCGCACTGCCGCCTCGTCCGACAGATCACAAGCCAGTGCCACGGCACGGCGGCCCACCGAAGTAATGGCGCCCGCAGTGGCCTCGGCGTCTGCGGCCGAAAGCCGGTAGTGAACGACGATGTCCCAACCGTCATGCGCCAGTGCGAGCGCAATGGCGCGTCCGATCCGCTTTCCGGCACCAGTCACGAGGGCAATCTTGGTCGTCTGTGTCATCTGGATGAATTTATCGTCGGCTTTGGTCTTCGCTGCTTCGCACCCGGTCGCAAGCGTGTTCTGGGAGCGCGCAAGTGCCTCTACAATGTCGGTCATGCCATTGCCCGAACCTACTGCGGACGCGCTTGCAGCGTCGCGCGCCTTGCACAGCTTGATCTGCGAAGATATTCGAGCCCGTGGTGGCTGGATCTCTTTCGCGCGCTACATGGAACTGGCGCTGTATGCGAAGGATCTGGGCTATTACGCCGGCGGCGCGGCCAAGCTGGGCAAAGACGGGGATTTTACAACCGCCCCCGAAATTACGCCCTTGTTCGGCGCGACGCTGGCGCGCTTTGCACAGTCGCTCTTGCCCGGACGTTTGCTGCGGGTACTGGAGTTCGGTGCCGGTACTGGAAAGCTCGCACAGGACATCCTGACCGCGCTGCGCGCCGCGGGTGCCGTGGTGGAGTCTTACGAGATTGTCGAGTTGTCGGCTGAGTTGCGTGGTCGCCAGCAGGCTTTGCTCGGCAGCGATCCGGTCGTGCGCTGGCTGTCGACGCCACCGCCGGCGTTTTCCGGGCTGGTGATCGGCAACGAAGTGCTCGATGCAATGCCGGTTCACCTGCTGGTGCGCGAGGAAGGCCACTGGCGCGAGCGCGGCGTCATCATGGCAGGGGAGGGCTTCGGTTTTGCGGATCGTGATGCCGCCCCCGAACTGGCCACGCAAATCGCGGACGTCAACGGCCTGCCCGACGGATATGTGACCGAAGTTCATCCACAGCAGTCCGGCTTTATCCGAATGCTGGCCGACATGCTGCGCGCCGGGGAAGGCGGTGCGGCGCTGCTGATTGACTATGGCTTTCCGGCCAGTGAGTACTACCTGCCACAGCGTGCCGAAGGTACGTTGATGTGTCATTACCGGCATCATGCGCATGCGGATCCTTTCTTTATGCCCGGGTTGCAGGACATCACTGCCCACGTCGATTTCACGGAGATGGCGCGAGCGGGACTTGGTGCCGGATTGGAGATCGGTACCTGGCAGAGTCAGGCCACGTTCTTGCTCGCCGCCGGCTTGCCCGAATTGTTGCAGCAGCTTGGGCCAGACGATGCGCGTGTCTGGTTGCCACAGGCGAACGCAATCCAGAAACTGACATCACCGGCCGAGATGGGCGAGCTGTTCAAAGTTCTGGTGCTGAGCCACCGGCTCGCGATGCCGGCAGCGATTAGCCGCAGCGATCGTAGCTACAAGCTATGAAATCGCAGTAAATAGGCGCAAGATAGAAGAAATTCGAATGGAATCCCATGATCCGCTGGTTGCTGACCATATTTCTGGCCCTGGTGGTCTTTTCTTCGCTGTTGCCTTGGCTGGAGCGCTTGG
>JBDKLN010000018.1:0-7776 GCA_039806045.1 Pseudomonadota bacterium | reverse complement strand
ACGCTGGTCGGCGTCGGCAAGCGCGACCGCATCAAGATCGGCGTGTCGGGCAAGATCATCTCGGCCTTCGACATTGCGCGCGCGATCGCGCTCGGCGCCGACTGGTGCAATTCGGCGCGCGGCTTCATGTTCGCGCTCGGCTGCATCCAGTCGCGCAACTGCCATACCGATCATTGCCCGACCGGTGTCGCCACGCAGGACCCGGATCGCCAGCGCGCGCTGGTGGTGCCGGACAAGGCCACGCGCGTGCGCAACTTCCACGAACTGACCGTCGAAGCGCTGGCCGAGCTGGTCGGCGCGGCCGGCCTCGAAAGCCCGGGCCAGATCACGACCGAACATATCACCGTGCGCAACGTCAGTGGTGTCGCCGTGTCGCTGGCCAGCACGCTGCCAGCGCTGGAAGCCGGCGTCCTGCTGGATGAGGGCAAGCTGGATGTGCTGCCCGAGCCTTTCCGCAGCCATTGGGCCGACGCCAGCGCCGACCACTTCGAGCGCCGCGCGCGGCCGCGCTGAGCCTTCACATCGTCAAAGGCGGCACTCAGTTCATGCTGAACACGAGTGCCGTCATGTCATCACGCCGCAGCTGCGCTCCCTGCCATGCGCGCAGCTCATCCCGGATGCGCTGTGCCGTCGCCGACGCATCCAGTCCGCGGCAAGACTGCAGCAGTTCCGTCAAGCGGCGATAGCCATACGCGCGTGGCGCGCCGTCGCCGCCCACCTGGTCGGTGATGCCATCGGTGACCAGCAGGAAGCTGTCGCCGGGCGCATAGCGGATCGCATGCAGAGGCGGCTCCTCCGTGGGTGGTGAGGGATAGCCGAGCGAGATGCGCGCCGGCTGTATGCGATCGACGTTGCCGCCTGCATGCGCATGCATCAGCCCCAGCTTTGCACCGGCAAACTCCAGCCCTCGGCGATGGGTATCGATACGCACGATCGCCGCATCGCAGCCATCGTCGCTCTCGGCACCGGCCAGGTCCTGGTTCAGTCCGCGCCGCAAGGCCCGGTCGAGCGCCATCAGCATCGCTGACGGGTCCATGCCCGGGTTGGCGGCCACGATGCGCTCCAGCGAGGTGCTGGCCAGCACCGACAGCATGGCGCCCGGCACACCGTGGCCGGTGCAGTCGGCCAGTGCCAGCGTGATGCGCCCCTGTTCATCGGGCGGTGACACCCACCAGACATCGCCGCCGATCGTGTCGCGTGGTTCCCAGATCGCATCGAATGAGCGGAAGTGCCCCTCCAGTCGCTGCTTGCGCGGCAGCTGTGCCTTCTGCAAGCGGCTGGCGTAACTGATCGAATCGAGGATCAGCTGATGCTGGCGCTCGGTATCGGCTTTACTCTCAGCCAGCTCCCGCGTCCGCTCGGCTACGGTGACTTCCAGTCGCTGGTTCTGGCTCTCGACTTCCTGCTTCAGTTCATCCTGCAGCCAGCGGTTTTTGCTGAACACGGCCAGGCCCATGATCAAGGCTTCGGAGCAGAAGCCCACGGCCTGCGCCGTATTGGAGCTCTGCAGGAAGAAGCCGAGGCCGGCCGGCTCCATGAAGCTGAACGGCGACGGCACATTCAGGAAGGTGCTGAGCAAAAACACGGCGCGGAAGAACAGGTAAGGAAGGATCGCGAACATGAAGAATTTTGCGACCCGCAAGCCTTGCTGGTAGCGGACCCATGCGCTGCCAAAGATGGTCAGCAGCATGGCTATCACCATCACCGCATACGGGCCGAAAACCGGCGTCGGCGTTTGTACTGCAACGTGCCAGAAAGGCACGACCATGACCCACCATGCGATCGACAGCACCACGTACAGATTGCTGATGCGATAGACCTTGGGCAGGTGCGTCTTCAGATCGAGGAAGCTGCGTGCAAACAGCACATAGCCAATGGCCTGCATGAAGCCAAAGGTGTTGCCGACGAAACGCGTGATGTACACCGGCCCCACCTGCAAGCCTTCGAAACGTAACAGGAATTCATAGATGCGCGAGCCGTCATGCACCGGCAGCACGCTGTACGACACCAGCGCGACCATGATCCAGCCTGCATACAGCAGACTGCTGCGGTCACGGTTCTGCAGCGCCGAATAGCAGCCGAACACACCGGCGGCCAGCAAGATGCCGGCGAACAGACCTTCAATCACGAGACCGAAGCGGCGGATTTCAAGGTGGCGCGCGTGATCCATGAACTTGGGCACCAGGATCTTCGGTGTCGCGGCGCCGCTCGTGCGAACCGGCTGCAGCAGCAGGCGGGTGTCGTGACCGGCTCTCAGCACGAACACCGGGAACTGGCTGTCGCTGCGGCCGATCGCTGCCTTGAAGGGATTCAGGTCCACCAGGTCGGAATAGCTGCCCCAGAAGACTCCGCTGGCCCGCAGCTCGCGCAGCTGGTTGTCATCGGTGATCAGGAAGCTGTGAAACTCTTCCCAGGTCGGCAGGTCGACACGCAGTTCGCGGTCATGGTCGAGCGCGCTGCGCAAGTTCACCAGGATCCAGTAGCGGTGGCTGCGATCCAGCGTCTTTAGCGTCGACAGCGGCTGGAACCGGGCTTGCAGCGCCAACGCCTGCTCGGCATTCAACTGACCGTCAGGGTCATCCAGCACCCGAACCCCGGCAAGATCGGTGAAAATCAGCGGCGTCTCGGGCGTGACATCGATCGCCAGCGCGGGTGCGACGGTGAACCAGAGCAGGGCTGCCAGCAGCCAGTGTTTCATGCTTTGCATAGACACTTTCCCATGGTGTGGCGCGGCGCCTCTGTCCTGCCGAAGCGCGGGATCCGTTGCCGGATCAGCTACCTGAGCGCAGCCGGTCGGCGAGGGTGCTCAGCTGCTCGGCCAGCGCGGCGCGCGTGCCGATATCGAGTGTCGCGGCATCCAGTGCGATGGCGACACCGGCCGGATGCGCGAGCGTCAGCGGCGCCAAGGCGTCGGCCGACTTACGGCCCTTGATCGCATACGTCTGCACATCGCGTGCGATACCTTTCATGTGAATCGCGCCGCGCTTCTCGGCATCGACCAAGTCCTGCACCTGCGCATAGGTTTCGTAGCTGACCAGAATGCCGCCGACGTCGGCGGCCGATTCCAGCCGCTGCGTGAGGTTCACTTCGCCGCCGATGATGGTGTAGGACAGACGCTGCTCCGAGCCGAAGTTGCCGACGTTGCAGTAGCCGGTGTTGATGCCGATGCGGATCTCGAAAGGACGGTCGAAGCCGTTCGCGCGCCAGCGCTGCTGCAATACCTGCATGCGTTCCTGCATGCGCAGCGCCATTTCGACGCAGGCGCGCGCATCCTCGCGCACGCCCTTACTCTCCGGGTCGCCGAAAAAAACCATCATCGCATCGCCGATGTATTTGTCGATGGTCGCGCCATGTTCGAGCGCGATCTGGGTCATCTCCGAAAAATATTCGTTCAGGTACTCGGTCAGCGCTTCCGGTTGCAGGCTTTCCGAGGTCTGCGTGAAGTTCTTGATGTCGGAGAACATCACGGTCAGCTTCTTGCGCTGGGTCGCGATGCGGGTGTCGTGGCTGCCGGCGAACAGCGCTTCGTGGATCTGCGGAGGCAGGTACTTGGCCAGCTGACGTGACAGGTTTTCGAACTCCGTCTTGCGCTGGTCGAGTTCGCGGGTCTGGGCTTTCAGGTTCTGGTTCAGCTTGACCAGCCGCTGCTCCTGACGGTCCGAGTGCCGGGTCAGGTCTTCATTCTCGCGCACGACTTTGGCGAAGCGCTCGAACAGCCGGTGCGCAAATGAACGCAGCTCGGCCTCGTCGCGGCTTTCCAGCATCGCCGGTCCTTCGGCGAGCAAGCGCTTCTCGCGGTCGTACAGGTCGAACAGCGTGTCGTCCATGGCTTGATGCGCGTCGTTGGCGCGGTCAGATCGCCTGCACGGCGATGGGCAGGTCGGGGAAGCGGTCTTTGAAGTCTTCGCCCAGCTCTTGCATGATGTCATCGTCGTCCTGGAAGTTCCAGGTGATGGTCAGTTCATGCCCCGCCTTGCGAACGGCTTCGAGGCCTTCGAAGATGCGGAACATCGCCTTGATGCTCGAGCTGTTGATGTAGACCATCGCGATATCAACGGCCAGCGGCTTCTTGATGGCCACCGGCAGCTGGTCGATGGCAACGATCAGCTGGCCATAAAAGGCGGAGACGTCTTCGGGAAAGGATTCGCCCTTCATGCTGAAGATGCCGTCGTCGACAGACAGGCGGATCTCCGGCGTGCGGTCGGTCGCGGTAATGTGCAATTCGCTCATGGTGTTCTCAGTGATCAGATTCGTGCGGCGAGGAAGAAATCCACATGCCCGTCATCGATGTCGGTGAACGCGAACGAGATCGGATGCGTCGCGCGGCGCGCGATTTCCAGCAGGCCGAGGCCGGCTCCGGGACCTTCGTGCTCACCCGATTTCGACATGCCTTCGCGGTACAGCTGGCGGATGGTTTCCTTGTCGGCGCCCTGCAGCTGCTCCAGTATCGCCTTCAGCTTCACCGAGGCTTCTCGCAGAATGCGGTTGCCGCAGACAATGGTGATTTCGGGGCCATGCTCGGAGATGCAGACCATGCCGTTGGCGCCGGCATCGGTGCGGCCATGCCAGATCAGGTTCTGCATGCCTTCCATGAAGACCGAGAACACGGTGCGCGAGCGCTTGGCGTCGTCCTGGCTGTCCATGCGCTGCTTCAGGATGTCGGCCAGTGTCACCATCAGGTCATCCGACACCGCGCCGTTGTAGGCCATGATGACGCCGGACGCCTGCATCGCAGTACGTATGTCTATCGCTTGGGAGATTTCCATGAACGCTCCGTCAGGACTGGCTGCACAGGCATGCAGCGCAGTCCCCGGAAGCCGATGGCGTCCGGCGTCGTCAACGCCGCATGGTTTGTAATTGTTTATGGACCGGTTTTGGCCGCATGCGGCACGGGTCTGGAGCGATGGTATTACACATCATTGGCAAAGTTAACAGCCACTTGCGCCGATGAGCGCTTTGTAACCCGATTGGTTTTCAAAATTGGAACAAGACGCGCCGCGCCATATCAGTCGGATGCCTGTCGGCGCACGACTGACAGCAGGCCCGGCCGCACCGCCACACGCAAGGTCGACACTTCGCCGAGGAATTCGCCATCGGCGGCGATCGGCAGCGGCGTGACGGCGCTTGCCTCGAGATCGGCAAAGCGCAGGTGGCTCACGCCGCGCCGGCCGACATGGCGGCCGGCCAGCATGGCCGGCAACAGCTGCAGCGCGCGCAGCAGTCCCATGCCTTCGGCCAGCACCAGGTCCAGCTGGCCATCATCATCGGTGGCGGCGGGGGCGATCGGCATGCCGGCGCCGTAGGTCGGCGTATTCAGGCTGCTGGCCAGCAGCACGTCGCCTCGATGACGAGTGACGCCGTCGCTGCGCAGCTCGACCGTGAAGCGGCGCAGCATCGCGAGTTCGGCGAGGGTCGCCAGCAGGTAGCGGGGCAGGCCGGTCAGCCAGCCCGGGATGCCGGCGGCGCGCGCCGTCACCGACGCGTCGAAACCGGCCGCCAGGCTGGAGATGAACAGCGCACGCCGCTCGCTGCGGCCGCCGGCTTCGGTGAAGCTGACTTCGCCGATGTCGATCGGCGAGGCCGGCGCATGCAGAGCGATGTCGAGCGCCTTGCGCCAATTCTTGCCGGCCACGCCGAGCGCGCGCGCCGTGTCGTTGCCGCTGCCGATCGGGAGCAGCGCCAGCGTATGGCCGCCGGCGACCAGCGATGGCAGCAGCTGCTGCACGCTGCCGTCGCCGCCGGCGATGATCACGCGGCTGCCGGCGGGCATGGCATCGACCAGCTTGCGCGCGCCACGCACATCATCCGTCATGAAAAACATCGGCCTCGGATGCGCCAGCGCGAGGCTGGCCTCGATCTCGCGCAGCAGTTTGCGTGCTCGGCCGCCGCCGGCCTTCGGGTTGAGCAGCATGAGGGTGGGCGTGCGTCGCGCGGGGACAGCCGGCGCAGCGGTTCCGGACGCGTGGCCTGGCGCGGCAGGCGAGAGAGCAGGATCAGCCATGGTGCGGGCAAGTGTAACCCGCCGCTGCGGCGACAGCGCCGACCGTCTGGCCGGCGTGTCGCAACGCGGTCAGATGTCGGCGTTCACCAAGCGCTGGTGCCGGTCTTCCTCGGATTCCTTCACCGGTGGTTCAAACCAGCGATACAGCACCGGCAGCACGACCAGCGTCAGCAGGGTGGAGGTGATCAGGCCGCCGATCACGACGATGGCCAGCGGTCGCTGCACCTCGGAGCCGGGGCCGGTCGCGAACAGGAAGGGCACCAGTCCCAGCAGCGCGACGGTGGCCGTCATCATCACGGGGCGGAAGCGTTGCGCGCAGCCCTGCCGCAATGCATCGTTGAGCGGCAGTCCGTCTTCGCGCAGCTTGCGCACATAGGTGATCAGCACCACGCCGTTGAGCACCGCGATGCCCCACAGCGCGATGAAGCCGACCGAGGCCGGCACCGACAGGTACTCGCCGGTGAGCGCGAGGCCGAACACGCCGCCGATCGATGCGAATGGCAGCACGGTGATGATCAACGCGGCCAGACGCACCGAATTGAACATCAGGAACAGCAGGAAATAGATCGCAACGATGGTCAGCGGCACGATGATCATCAGCGTGCTCATCGCGCGCTGCATGTTCTCGAACTGCCCGCCCCAGGAGACGAAGTAGCCTTCAGGGAGCCTCACCTTTTGCCCGACCTGTTGCTGCACTTCGGCGACGAAGCCGCCCAGGTCGCGGCCGGCCACATTGGCGCCGACCACCACGCGCCGGCGGCCGGCCTCGCGGTTGACCATCGGCGGGCTGTCGACCAGCTTGATGCTGGCGATGCTCTCCAGCGGGATCATCGCATTGTCGGCCGTGCGCAGCATGGTCTCCCGGATCACGTCCACCGAATTGCGGAAGTCTTCCGGGTAGCGCAGCAGGATGCCATAGCGACGCTCGCCTTCGTACAGCTGGCTGACTTCGCTGCCGCCGATCGCAGTCTCGATGATGCTGTGGATGTCGGCGACATTGATGCCGTAGCGGGCGATGGCGCGGCGGTCGATGTCGATGGTCAGCGTCTGCTGGCCCGACAGGCGATCGACGCGGATGTCGCGCGCGCCCGGCACTTGCTTGACCACCTGAGCGATCGCCTCGGACACGCGGCGCAATTCCTCGAGGTCGTCGCCGAAAATCTTGATCGCAAGCTGGGAGCGCACGCCGGTCAGCATTTCATCGACCCGTTGCGCAATGGGCTGGTTCATCACGATCTGTACGCCCGGGATGTGCGCCAGCGCCTTGCGGATGTCTTCCTCGATCTCCGCCTGCGAACGCTCGCTGTCCGGGTCCAGCGACACGATGGGGTTGGATTCGTTCGGGCCCGACGGGTCGGCCGGCGATTCGCCGCGTCCCAGCACCGATACCGCCATGCGCACGCCGGGCACCTGGCTGATGGCCTTCATCGCTTCGAAGTCGATCTTGATCGCCTCGTCCAGCGAGATGCTCGGCAGGCGAATGATGGAAGGCACGATCGAGCCTTCCTTCATGGTCGGTATGAAGCTCTTGCCCAGCAGCGGCACCAGCGCGAACGAAACCAGCAGCAGGCCGATGGCGGCCGCTACCGTCCTTTTCTGCGAGGCCAGCGCCGCTGCCAGCAGCCGCTCGTAGTGGCGCTTCATGAATGCGATCGGTTTGGTGTCGTGGTCGCTGCCGCCCTTGAGCAGGTAAGAGCACAGCGCCGGCGACAATAACAGCGACACGGCCAGCGACACGGCCAGCGCTATCGCGATGGTCAGCGCGAGCGGCGCGA
>JBDKLN010000017.1:0-17892 GCA_039806045.1 Pseudomonadota bacterium | reverse complement strand
CAACACACGCCCCTGCCCCGGGCTGCATAGTCCGGCGCGGGAGGTGCGATGTTCTGGCAAAAAAAACTCGAGCATTGGGTCGATGCGATGCGCACGCGGGCAACGCTGCCGCTGCGGCTGCAATTGTGGAACGGCCGTCATTTTGACTTCAGCGCGCGCGCGCCCGAGGTCACGATACGCGTGCCCACACCCTCGTCACTGACCTACTTGCTGAACCCGACGCTGGACAACCTTGGCCGCGCATATGTCGAAGGCAAGCTCGAGGTCGAGGGTCATCTGCGCGCGATCATCGAGGTCGCCAACACGCTGGCAGAGCAAGGCTTTGCACAGGGCAGCCGGCTGGGCCAGCTGTTCACGCCGCGCCCGCATTCGCGCAAGCAGGATGCGTCGGCAATCCAGTACCACTACGACGTCTCCAACGCGTTCTACCAATGCTTCCTTGACCCGAATATGGTCTATTCGTGCGCGTACTACGAGACGGGCATGGAAGACCTGGCGACGGCACAGATCAAGAAGATTGATCACATCCTGAACAAGATCCAGGTACGCCCGGGCGAACACCTGCTCGACATCGGCTGCGGCTGGGGCGCGCTGGTGATTCGCGCGGCGCAGCGTTATGGCGCGCGCTGCACCGGCATCACGCTGTCGAAGCACCAGCATTCGCTGGCCACCGAACGTGTGGCGGCGGCAGGCCTGTCGGACAAGGTGCGCATCGAGCTGGTGGATTACCGCGACATTGACGGCCGCTTCGACCGCATCACCAGCGTCGGCATGTTCGAGCATGTGGGCTTGAAAAACCTGCCGCTGTATTTTGCGCGCATGCGCGATTTGCTGGCCGACGACGGACTGGCGATGAACCATGGCATCTGCACCACCAACACCGACCATAGCACCGCGCGTTACGGCGCGGGCGAGTTCATCGAACATTACGTGTTCCCGGAAGGCGAACTGCCGCACGTTGGCGCCGTGCTGATGGCCATGCAGGATGGCGGGCTGGAAGCGCTGGATGTCGAGAACCTGCGCCGGCATTACGCGCGCACCTGCGCCACCTGGGCCGACAATTTCGAGCGCAATGCCGAGCGCATACGCACGCAGGTGGATGAACGGCGCTTCCGCATCTGGCGCATCTACCTGGCCGGTTGCGCGCATGCTTTCGAGAACGACTGGATTTCCCTCTACCAGGTCGTCTGCGGCAAGGCAGGACGCAGCGCCACGACCTTGCCCTGGTCGCGCCGCCACATGTACGACGCGTAAGCAAGGCACCGTCACCGCAACTCCGGCGGCGGTGCGGTGCCTGCCCCTATTCCATTCCTTTTCAGGCCCTTCTTTGGCGCTCCTGGCTGCGCTATTACTTCCGCAGCTTGTCGGTGAAGACTTGCCGGAATTTCTGCACCTTCGGCGCGACCACGAACGCACAATACGATTGCAGCGGGTGGTTCAGGAAATAATCCTGGTGATAATCCTCGGCCTTGTAGAAGACCGGCGCCGGCACCAGTTCGGTGACGAGGGGCGCATCCCACACATGGGCCATCTCGCCCATCACCTGCCTGGCCATCACCATCTGCTCATCGCTGTGCGTGTAAATCACTGACCGGTATTGGGTGCCGACGTCATTCCCCTGGCGGTCGGGCGTGGTCGGGTCGTGGATCGTGAAGAAGACTTCGAGGATGTCGCGATAGCTGGTCTGCGCGGGATCAAAATGCACGCGCACCACTTCCGCATGGCCGGTGGTGCCGTCGCATACCTGCTCGTAGCTCGGATCGGGCACATGGCCGCCGCTGTAGCCGGACTCGACCTTGTCCACGCCGCGCATCTGCTGGTAGACGGCTTCGAGACACCAGAAACAGCCGCCACCCAGGGTTGCAATCTCGGTCGTCATCAGAGACCTCCGTATGCTGTGATGAATTGCTGTGTACTGTAGCGCAGGCCGTGCCGAAATGCCTGGCGCGCGTTTGAATGATCAGGAGCCGGTGCGCTGTTGCGGCTCGGTCGCCGAAAAGAACAGGCGTCGCGCATGGCGCAACGACGGCAGCACCAGGCGCCCGAGGATGTCCGGGGTGAAGATGCGATCGCCGACCCAGCCCGTCCGCGGCGCGTCTGGCAAGGCGGCCGTCAGCTGGTACAGGCTGTTCGCTTCGCGTCCGCCACCCTCGACCGGCAGCCACAAGGCCTCGCGCATTGGATCTTCGGGCACCAGCACCGGCTCGAAATGACACCAGTCATCGAGCAGCATCTCCAGCCGCTGCGACGGCAGGCCGTCGATGGTGGCCTCGCTCACATTGTCCTCATGCACCGCCAGCGATGCGCCATGACGCTTGCAAGCCGCGCGCGCGTCAGCCGCCGTCATCGCTTCCAGCGGCAACAGCGATGCGCCGATGCGTAGCAGCGCAAAATAAAGCACGATCGCATCCGGATGACCGGCGCCGATGTAGGCGACGGTATCGCCGGCCTGCACGCCCCATTCACCCTGCAGTCGCGCCGACGCGCGCTCGATGCGCGACCACAGGCGGCGGTAGGTGATGTCACGGTCGGACAGCACATGGGCCAGCCGTTCACCACGCTCATGGGCATGGCCTTGCAGCACGAACAGGAAGGACGGGACGGAGGCATTCATGCCTGCAATTCTACGGACAAACCCGGCGAATAAGGCCGACCGATCGGCGACCGGCAGGGAATTTCGGCATAATTCCAGCTAAATTCATAAAATTCATGATGCATAACCCCACTATCGGCGCCGCGGGGCCGGAATTCGATACCGCCCATTTCCGCAGCGCGCTCTCCCAATTCGCCACGGGCGTGACCGTCATCACGACGCGCGACGAGCAAGGCGGCTTCTTCGGCCTGACCGCGAGCTCATTCAATTCCGTATCGCTGGCACCGCCGTTGGTGCTGTGGAGCCTGTCCGGCCACTCACGCAGCCTGCCCCTGTTCACGGGCAATTCGCATTACGTGATCAATGTGCTGGCCGGCGACCAGATGTCACTGGCGGAACGTTTCGCCAGCCGCATCGAAGACCGTTTTGCAGGTGTCGATTACGAACTGTCGCAGACGGGCTTGCCGATCTTGCGCGGCGTGTCGGCCTGGTTCGAATGCCATAACCGCAGCCGCTACCCTGAAGGCGACCATGTGATTTTTGTCGGGGAAGTGGAACGCTGCGCCTTCGATGCGAAACCGGCGCTGGTCTTCCACGGCAGCAGATTCTCGCAAGTGTCGCCGCTGCTGGCGGGCGACTGAGCCTGATGCTGCCGGGCTCAGCCCTGCAGCAATGTTTCAAGCACGCCGGCTGAATCGAAGGCTGCGCGACGCAGCCTGTCGTTAATGCCCTGCCAGGCTGCATCCTGCGGTGGCCGCTCGACCAGGATCACCTTCGCATGGCATGCATCCATCTCGCGCAGGCTGGCATACAGCCCGTGCGCATAGCCATCCGGATCGGCCGGCAGGTGCATGCCGTGGATCGCGGCAAAATTTTCCGAATACGAGATCAGCGCGAACGGCTGGCCCGCTGCCTGCAGCTGCTGCATGGTCATTGCCAGCGCGCCGCCCTCGACCAGGGCCACCGGCGTGGACGGCGCATAGTGCGCATCGAGGCTGCCGGACACACGCGGCGCGGCGACATCGGGCAAGGCAGGCATGCGGCCGATGACCTCCGCAATTTGCGCGGCGCTGACCTGGCCCGGACGCAGCAGCACCGGGCCATGCGTCGCGAGGCGACTCAAGTCGACGATGGTTGATTCGATGCCGACCTGACAATGCCCGCCATCCAGCACGCCTGCCACAGGGCCGACGCCGGGAGCGCCGAACTCGTCGATCACATGCTGCGCCGTCGTCGGGCTCACATGCCCGAATCGATTAGCCGACGGGGCAGCAAGACCGCCCTGCCCGCCGCGGAATTCGCGCAGCAAGGCTTGCGCGACCGGATGCGCGGGACAACGCAGGCCGATGGTGTCCTGTCCGCCGGCGACGGCGGCAGGCACGTGGGGCGCGCGCGGCAAGATCAGCGTCAGCGGGCCGGGCCAGAAGGCATCGATCAGCTGGCTGGCTTCGCGCGGCAGGTGCGTGGTCCAGCGCGACAGGTCGGCGTCACGTGCGACATGCACGATCACGGGATGATTGGAGGGACGCCCCTTGGCGGTGAAGATACCGGCCACGGCTTCCGGGTTGCTGGCGTCGGCACCGAGCCCGTACACGGTCTCGGTCGGGAACGCGACCAGCCGGCCCTGCTCGAGCAAGCGCGCTGCGTGCGCAATGGCGGCGGCATCGGCCGGCGCAGAGGACTTCGCGGAATCGTTCATGCGAAAGACAGCAGCCCGGCGGCGCTTGAAGCACGCGACATGCTTACGGCTGGATGCCGAGAATGCGGCAGCCGTTGATGAAGTGCATCTGCGCTTCGGCCAGCGTGGGTGCGACAAAGGTCACGTGCCCCATCTTGCGTCCGCGACGCGGGTCATCCTTGCCGTACAGGTGCAGGTTCGCGCCCGGCAGCGCGAGCAGCGCATCCCAGGCGGGTTCGCGCGGCGCGTCGGCGTCGCCTTCGAACCAGAGGTCACCCAGCAGGTTCAGCATCACCGCCGGCGAATGCTGGCGCGCATCGCCGAGCGGCATCTTCGCCATCGCGCGCACTTGCTGCGCGAACTGGCTGGTGATGCAGGCATCGATCGTGTAATGGCCGCTGTTGTGCGGACGCGGCGCCATCTCATTGACGACCAGCGAACCATCCTTGAGGACGAAAAATTCAATGCACAGCACGCCGACATAGTCGAGCTTTGCGATGATCTCCAGCGCCGCTGTCTGCGCACGCTTCGCGCAATCGGCGGTCACGTTGGGGCCGGGCACGGTGGTCGTGAACAGGATGCCGTCGCGGTGCACGTTCTCGGCGATCGGGTAGACGACGGCCTGGCCATCGGCACCGCGCGCAGCCAACACCGAAACCTCATAGGCCAGCGGCAGCATTTTTTCCAGCACGCAGTTGACGCCCTTCATGCCGTCGAATGCAGCACGCGCTTCGTCGCGCGAGCTGACGCGCGCCTGCCCCTTGCCGTCGTAACCGAGGCGCACGGTCTTCAGGATGCCGGGGAAGAGTTCATCCGGCAGCGTATCGATATCTGCGGCCGACGCGATGCGTGCATGCGGCGCCGGCAGCACGCCGGACACGGCCGCGCAATCGGTGAAGAATTTTTTCTCGACCAGCCGGTCCTGCGCGACCGACACGCAAGCCGCTGAGGGCGCAACGAAGATCTTGTCGGCGAGCGTGGCCAGGCTTTGCGCAGGCACATTCTCGAACTCGGTGGTGACGGCGACGCATTGCTCGCCGAGCTCGGCCAATGCTGTCGCATCGGTATAGCCGGCGGCCAGCAAATGGTCGGCCGCATGGCCTGCCGGGCAATCCTTCGCCGGCTCGAGCACGGCGACCTTGTAGCCCATGGCTTGCGCGGCATGGGCGAACATGCGGCCGAGCTGGCCGCCGCCCATCACGCCCAGCCAGGTCGACGGCGTCGCCTGCGGCTTGTAATGTACGTTGTCGTTAGCGTGGGTCGTGCGTTCGGTCATGCCAGTGCTTCTGTCTGGTGCTTCTGTTTGCGTCTGTTGTGCGGAATGCGTGATGCGGTCGGGCCGGAGAATCAGAGCGGCAACACCATCGCCCGCGCGGCTTCGGTCTGCTTCACGCGGAAGGCCAGCAGCTTCTCGGCCAGAAACGGATCTTCGACGGCCAGCATTGCCACCGCGGCCAGTGCCGCATTGGCCGCGCCGGCTTCGCCGATCGCGAAGGTGTTGACCGGGATGCCCTTGGGCATCTGCACGATGGACAGCAGCGAGTCTTCGCCGCGCAGGTATTTGGACGGCACGGGCACGCCCATCACCGGGACGATGGTCTGCGACGCGATCATGCCCGGCAGGTGCGCCGCACCGCCGGCACCGGCGATGATGGCCTTCAGGCCGCGCGCGCGCGCCGACTTCGCATAGGCGAACATCTCGTCCGGCATGCGATGCGCGGAGACGACTTGCGCCTCGTGCGCCACACCGAATTCCTTCAGGATCGCGACCGCATGCTGCATCACGTCCCAGTCGGACGACGATCCCATCACGACGCCGACCAGCGGCTGATTTGCCTCGCTCATGCTGCTCCTTCAGTCTTTCAGTTCGTGGCCGGTCAGGCGCTGCAGCGCTTCGCGGTACTTGGCGCCGGTCTTCTCGATGACGTCGGCCGGCAGCGCGGGCGCCGGCGCGGTCTTGTTCCAGTCCTTCAGGGTTTCCAAATAGTCGCGCACGAACTGCTTGTCGAACGACGGCGGCGACATGCCTTCCGCATACGAATCCGCCGGCCAGAAGCGCGACGAATCGGCGGTCAGCACTTCATCCATCAGGTGCAGCGTGCCCTGCTCATCGAGGCCGAACTCGAACTTGGTGTCGGCGATGATGATGCCGCGCGTGGCCGCATAGTCGGCCGCGGTCCGGTACAGCGCAATGCTGACGGTGCGGATTTTGTCGGCCAGTTCCTTGCCGATGCGCTGTTCCATGTCGGCGAAGCTGATGTTTTCGTCATGCTCGCCGATGTCGGCCTTGGCGGCCGGCGTGAAGATGGGCTCGGGCAGCTTGGCAGCCAGCTTGAGGCCGGCCGGCAGCGCGATGCCGCATACGGCACCGGTGGTCTGGTAATCCTTCCAGCCGGAGCCGATCAAGTAGCCGCGCACCACGGCTTCGACCAGGATGGGCTTCAGGCGCTTGGCGACGACGGCACGGCCGCGCACCTGCTCGACCTCGTCGGCCGCCACCACCGATTCCGGCGCGACGCCGGTCAGGTGGTTGGGCACGATATGGCCGAGCTTGTCGAACCAGAAGTCCGACATCTGGTTCAGCACCTTGCCCTTGGCGGGAATGGGCTCGTTCATCACCACATCGAAGGCCGACAGGCGGTCGGAGGTCACGATCAGGATCTTGTCGTCGCCGACGGCATAGTTGTCGCGTACCTTGCCGCGACCGAGCAGCGGCAGCGAGGTGATGGTGGACTGATAGAGACTGTTCATACTGATTCTTTACGATGCAAATTCGGAGTCACTGGGTCCCGGCATTCACCGGGACGACGGTGTTCAACGGCTGCTGCAACATCTGTCGCCCCGGTGAAAACCGGGGCCCAGTGTCTTTTGCAAGGCTGTTCAATTACTTCACGATCTGGGCCAGTTCGCCCTTCTTGTACTTCTCGGCGACCTTCTCGAGCGCGATCGGCTTGATCTTGCCAGCCTGGCCTTCGCAGCCGAACGACAGGTAACGCGCCTTGCAGACCAGCTTGGCCGCTTCACGTGCCGGCTTCAGGTAATCGCGCGGGTCGAACTTGGACGGGTTCTCGATGAAGAAGCGACGGATCGCGCCCGTCATCGCGAGACGGATGTCGGTGTCGATGTTGATCTTGCGCACGCCGTGCTTGATGCCTTCCTGGATCTCTTCGACCGGCACGCCATAGGTCTCTTTCATGTCGCCGCCGAATTCGCGGATCTCGGCCAGCAGTTCCTGCGGCACCGACGACGAACCGTGCATCACCAGATGGGTGTTGGGGATGCGCTGGTGGATTTCCTTGATGCGGTCGATGGCGAGGATGTCGCCGGTCGGCTTGCGCGAGAACTTGTACGCGCCATGGCTGGTGCCGATCGCGATGGCCAGCGCGTCGCACTGGGTCAGCTTCACGAAGTCGGCCGCCTGGTCGACATCGGTCAGCAACTGTTCGCGGGTCATCTTGCCGTCGGCGCCGTGGCCGTCTTCCTTGTCGCCCATCATGGTCTCGAGCGAACCGAGCACGCCCAGCTCGGCCTCGACGGTGACGCCGATCGCGTGCGAGAACTCGACGACCTTCTTCGAGACTTCGACGTTGTACTCATAGCTGGCGACGCTCTTGCCGTCTTCCATCAGCGAGCCATCCATCATCACCGACGTGAAGCCGGACTTGATCGCAGCCATGCAGACGGCCGGCGACTGACCGTGGTCCTGGTGCATCACGACCGGGATGTGCGGATAGGCTTCGACCGCCGCTTCGATCAGGTGGCGCAGGAAGGCTTCGCCCGCGTATTTGCGCGCGCCAGCCGAGGCCTGCATGATGACCGGCGCGCCGACTTCGTCAGCCGCCTGCATGATGGCCGTCACCTGTTCCAGGTTATTGACGTTGAATGCAGGCAGGCCGTAACCATTTTCGGCGGCGTGGTCCAGCAATTGGCGCATGGATACGAGTGGCATGTGAATCTCCGGTAAGGTTGAATTGGAATATTTGATTCAAAAATTTATCTGGCGTGCCTGATGGCGGTGAGCACGGCGATCAGTGCCCGCCGATGCGCGTGATCTTCAACGCATTGGTGCCGCCGACCTGCCCCATGGGCTCGCCCCAGGTGACGATGATCATGTCATCCTTGTGCGCCAGCCCCTTGGCCAGCAACAAGCGCTCGACCTCGCGCAACACGGCCTCGCGGTCGATGGCATTGGTCGCCAGTTCCAGCGGGTGCACGTTGCGCAGCAGCGCGGCCTTGCGGCGCGTGACCAGGCTTGGCGTCATCGCATAGATCGGCATGTCGATGTTGTGACGGCTCATCCACAGCGCGGTCGACCCCGACTCGGTCAGCGCGACGATGGCGCGCGCGCGCAAGTGGTGCGCGGTAAACAGCGCACCATAGGCGATCGACTGGTCGATGCGGGTAAAGGTCACGTTCAGGAAATCGGTGTCCAGCGAGGTATGTTCGGATTTCTCGGCTTCGGCACAGACGGCCGCCATCATCTCGACGGTCTCGACCGGGTATTTGCCGGCCGCCGTCTCGGCCGAGGCCATCACCGCATCGGTGCCATCGAGCACCGCGTTGGCGACGTCGGACACTTCGGCGCGCGTAGGCACCGCGTTCTGGATCATCGACTCCATCATCTGGGTCGCGGTGATCACCAGCTTGTTGGAAGCGCGCGCGATGCGGATCATGCGCTTCTGCAGCGCCGGCACGGCGGCATTGCCGACCTCGACCGCGAGGTCGCCGCGCGCCACCATGATGCCGTCGGAGGCGTCGACGATCTCCTGCAACAGCGGAATCGCTTCGGCGCGCTCGATCTTGGCGATCATCTGCGGCTTGCGGCCCAACGGCTCGCCGGCAATGGTGGCCAGCTGGCGCGCCATCGCCATGTCGGTGGCGTTCTTCGGGAAGGACACGGCGATGTAGTCGGCGCCCAGCTGCATCGCCGTCTTGATATCCTCCATGTCCTTGGAGGTCAGGGCCGGCGCCGACAGGCCGCCGCCCTGCTTGTTAATACCCTTGTTGTTGGACAGCTCGCCACCGATCTTGACGATGGTGTGGATCTCGCTCCCGAGCACGCGCTCGACGCCGAGCACGATCAGGCCGTCATTGAGCAACAGCACGTCGCCGGCCTTCAGGTCGCGCGGCAGTTCCTTGTAGTCGAGGCCGGCGCGCCGCTGGTCGCCCAGTTCGCAATTGGCGTCGAGGATGAAGGCCGCGCCCTTGGTAAGCTCGATCTTGCCGTCGACGAATTTGCCCACGCGGATCTTCGGGCCTTGCAGGTCCGCCATGATCGCCACTTCACGCCCACAGGCGGCGGCGGCATCGCGCACCATTTGCGCGCGGGCGACATGGTCTTCCGCTTTGCCATGCGAGAAATTCAGGCGCACCACATCGACGCCGGCCGCGATCATTCGCGTCAGCACTTCCGGCGTGCTGGACGCGGGGCCTATGGTGGCGACGATCTTCGTGGCGCGTGGCTTCATGGGTAGTCCGTTCTCCGCAAGTGCCTTTCGGCGGCAATGCTTCGTTAGGTCGGGGTTGCGCCGCTTACGCGGCGCGCTGTTCCAGCACGTCGACGGCCGGCAGCACTTTACCTTCGAGGAATTCGAGGAAGGCGCCGCCACCGGTCGAGATATAGCCGACCTTGTCGGCGATGTCGTATTTGGCGATCGCGGCCAGCGTGTCGCCACCGCCGGCGATCGAGAAGCCCTTCGACGCAGCGATAGCCATCGCCAGCGTCCTGGTGCCGTTGCCGAATTGGTCGAATTCGAATACGCCGACCGGGCCGTTCCAGACGATGGTGCCGGCGTCCAGCAACTGGCCTGCCAGTACCTTCGCAGTCTCCGGACCGATATCGAGGATCATGTCATCGGCGTCGACGTCAGCAACGTTCTTGATGGTGGCCGCCGCCGTCGCGGAAAACTCCTTCGCGCACACCACGTCGGTCGGAATCGGCACCGAAGCGCCGCGCTTGGCCATGATCTCGATGATGGCCTTCGCTTCGTCGAGCAAATCCGGCTCGGCCAGCGATTTGCCGATGTTCAGGCCGGCGGCCAGCATGAAGGTATTGGCGATGCCGCCACCGACGATCAGGCGGTCGACTTTGTCGGCCAGCGACTTCAGGATGGTCAGCTTGGTCGACACTTTCGAGCCGGCGACGATGGCGGCCAGCGGGCGGGCCGGCTGGCCCAGCGCCTTGCCTAGTGCGTCGAGTTCGGCGGCCAGCAGCGGGCCGGCGCAGGCGACCGGCGCGAATTTCGCGATGCCGTGCGTGGTGGCCTCGGCACGGTGCGCGGTGCCGAAGGCATCGTTCACATAAACGTCACACAGATGGGCCATCTTCTGCGCCAGCTCGTCGTTGTTCTTTTTCTCGCCCTGGTTCACGCGGCAGTTCTCGAGCAGCACGACTTCGCCTGCAGCGACGTCGACACCGTCGACCCAGTTCGATTTCAGCGGGACCGGCTTGCCGAGCAATTCGGACAGGCGGGTGGCGATCGGCGCCAGCGTGTCTTCCGGCTTGAATTCGCCTTCGGTCGGGCGACCGAGATGGGACGTCACCATCACGGCGGCGCCGGCGTCGAGCGCCAGCCTGATGGCCGGAACGGAGGCGCGAATGCGGGTATCTTCGGTGATATGGCCTGCATCGTCCTGCGGCACGTTGAGGTCGGCACGGATGAAAACGCGCTTGCCGCGCAGCTGGCCGGCAGCGGCCAGATCACTCAGACGTTTGAATTGCATGATTTGCAGAGGCCTAACGGATTGAAAACCCGCTATTTTACCCGAGTAGCCGCCGGACAAATTGCGATTCATGCCGAGCCAGCGAAGCTGTGCGACGGGGGGAAGCACGAGAATTCGAAGCCCCGGGCCCCAGTTATCAGGCTACTACATTTAATGGTCTTGGCTTATCCGTGCCGCTTTGAGCGACCAAGCCTTGGGCCATTGTCAATCAGGCATGAAGGCGGCCTTCAGCCCAGCAAGCGAAGCAGCGTAAAGACCGTCATGCCCAAGCCCAGCGTGGCCAGCATGTGGCGCGTCCACAGGAAGAAAACGGTCGCAGCGACCGCGGCCAGCAGCCGGATATTGGTCCACGGCGCGACGATGGCGCCGTCCAGCATCAGCAAATCGGGGGCGAGGATGGCCGACAGCGCGACCGCCGGCACATAGGTGAGCGCTTTTTGCAGCCAGCCGGGCATCCTGGCCGCGCCTCGGTGAACAAAGAAAAAAGCGCGCGTCAGCACATTAGCGCCTGTCATCAGCGCCATCAGCAGCACGTATTCGAGGGCGCTCATTTCCGTTCCTCCGGCTTGGCCATCAGGTTTTCGGCCAGCATGGCCGCACCGATGCCGGCGACGGTCGCGGCCAGCAGGCCGAGCCGGTACGGCAGGCTGACACCGGCAACGGCCACCACCGAGGCGACGATCACGCCGACGATCGTCGGCCGGTTGCGCACCAGCGGAATCGTGATCGCCAGCAGTGCCAGCGTGCCCGCGAAGCCGATGCCCCAGCTGGCCGGGATTTGGCTGGCCAGCAGGATGCCGGCCACCGAGCCCAGCTGCCAGCCCCACCAGTTGGGCAGGATCAGGCCCTTGAAATACCCGAGCTTGCCGGCCGGCTTGCCCACCGTGTGCGCCGGGAAGCGCTGCGGGAAAAAGGCCATCACCAGATCGACATTCAGGTAGCCGTACCAGAGCCGCTTCGGCCATTTCAAGTGCGAAAAATGCGGCCCGATCACGGCGCCGAAGATCACGAAGCGCAGGTTGACCATCAGTGCGGTGAAGACAATCACCCAGATCGGCGCGCCGGCTGCGATCAGCGGCAGTGCCGCGAGCTGCATCGAACCGGCATAGACCACCAGCGTCATCAGCAGCGCCTGCCACAGCGCGAGGCCGGACTGCACCATCGCCATGCCCGTCACCATACCCCAGGCGAATAGGCCGGGCACGGTCTGCGCGCTGATGCGCACGGCGTCCCAGAAAGCGCTCTTTTCGCGTTCGGCCAGTTCGGCAGGCGTGTGGATCATCGAATGAAAAACAGATAAAGACAGGCGTGTCCTCAGGCTTCCATAGCATTCGGACAAGCCAATATTCTACCGAGCAAGCCGCCGGGACGATTGAATCCGCTAAAATCCACCCTTTGCAACAAATAAGTACGGGAGATTCGACATGTCCATGGCCGACCGCGACGGCAAGATCTGGAAAGATGGCCAACTGGTTGATTGGCGCGAAGCCAACCTTCATATGCTCACGCACAGCCTGCATTACGGCATGGCCGTGTTCGAGGGCGTACGCGCCTACAAAACCGTCGACGGCACCGCGATCTTCCGCCTGAAGGAACACACGCAGCGCCTGTTCAACTCGGCCAAGATCTTCCAGATGGCCGTGCCGTACGACTTCGACACCCTCGTCGAAGCGCAAAAGGAAGTGGTGCGTGCCAACAACCTGGAATCCTGCTACCTGCGTCCGCTGATCTGGATCGGCTCGGAAAAGATGGGCGTCTCCGCGCGCGGCAATACCATCCATGTCGGCATCGCTGCGTGGCCTTGGGGTGCCTATCTGGGCGAGGACGGCCTGGCCAAGGGCATCCGCGTGAAGACCTCGTCGTTCACCCGCCACCACGTGAACGTATCGATGGTGCGCGCCAAGGCCAGCGGCTATTACATCAACTCCATCCTGGCCAACCAGGAAGTGACCGCTGAAGGCTACGACGAGGCACTGCTGCTGGACACCGACGGCTACGTATCCGAAGGCGCCGGCGAAAACGTCTTCATCGTCAAGAACGGCAAGATCTATACGCCGGACCTGGCCAGCTGCCTGGACGGCATCACGCGCGACTCCGTGCTGACGATGGCACGCGACCTCGGCATCGACGTGATCGAAAAGCGCATCACGCGCGACGAAATGTACTGCGCTGACGAAGCCTTCTTCACCGGCACCGCCGCTGAAGTGACCCCGATCCGCGAGCTGGACAACCGTCAGATCGGTACCGGCAGCCGCGGCCCGGTGACCGAGAAGCTGCAGTCGCTGTTCTTCGACGTCGTCGCCGGCAAGGCTGCCAAGTACAAACACTGGCTGACCAAGGTCTGAGCAAGCGCATCGCCCCCGACATGCAGCAAGGAAGAAGGAAGACGCCATGAGCCAGCACGCGCCCGCCATCGAGCTCGACAGCCAGGACCTGCCCGCGCATTGTCCCAACAAGGCAATGACGGCGTGGTCGTCTCATCCGCGTGTCTTCCTCGACTTTGCCGCCAATGGCGAAGCAAAATGCCCATACTGCGGCACGATCTACAAACTCAAGCCGGGCGCGTCGGTTCACGCCCACTGATTTCCTGAACGATGCCCATCGCCACCCAGACCCTGGCCAGCGCCGAGGATGTCGAACACGCGTTTTATGACGCGATCGCTCGCGGCGACCTCGAAGGCCTGATGGCGCTGTGGGCCGATGACGAGGAAATCGCCTGCATCCATCCGGGCGCGCCGCGCCTGCAGGGCCATGCGGCGATCCGTGAATCGTGGGAACTGATCTTCGAGCGTGGCCCGGTCCATATCCAGCCGCGCCACCTGCACGTCACCCACAACATGATGTGTTCGGTGCACAGCGTGGTCGAAGAAGTGAAGCGCCCCGATGATCCCGACTGGCAGGAAGCCCATATCCTGGCCACCAATGTCTTCCTGAAGACGCCGCAAGGCTGGCGCATCGTGCTGCACCACTCGTCGATCGCCCCCGGCCGCCCGGCCGAAGAGGCGCTCGCCGCGGCCGGCATCCTGCACTAAGCCCCGGCGCGCAGACGCTCGACGCATGAGTGACTACCGCGCTCCGTTCTGGCTGCCAGGCGGCCACCTGCAGACCATCTATCCGGCCAAGGCCATCAACACGCCCGACATCACGCTCGCGCGCGAGCGCTGGGACACGCCGGACGGCGATTTCATTGATGTCGATTTCGTCGAAGGCCTGCCCGGCAAGCCCATGCTGGTACTGTTCCACGGACTCGAAGGCTCGTCATCCAGCCACTATGCGCGCGCCATCCTGTCGCACATCGAAGCGCTGGGGTGGTCGGGTGCCGTGCCACACTTCCGCGGCTGCTCGGGCGAACTGAACCGCGCACCGCGCTTCTATCATTCCGGGGATGCCGATGAAGTCGGCTGGATATTGCAACGCATGGCGCTGCATCCGCTGGCAAGGAACGCGTCGAATTTCTTTGCGGCCGGCGTCTCGCTCGGCGGCAACGCGTTGCTGCGCTGGCTCGGCGCCTATGCCGAGGACAGCGGCTTCGTCGATGCGGCATGCGCGATCTCGGCACCGCTCGACCTGACTGCCGGCGGCGCTGCGCTGTCGTCGGGCGTCAACATGATCTACACGCGCGTGTTCCTGCAAACGCTCAAGCCCAAATGCCTGGCCAAGCTGGAACAGTATCCGGGCCTGTTCGACCGCGACCGCATGCTGGCCGCGCGCAACCTGCATGAATTCGACAATGTGGTGACTGCGCCTCTGCATGGCTTCCGCGATACTGATGATTACTGGCACCGTGCCAGCGCAAGGCACGTGCTGGGCGACATCGTCGTGCCGACTCTGGTGCTGAATGCACGCAACGATCCCTTCCTGCCTGGCCGGCATTTGCCGCGCAAGGCTTCTTCGTCGGTGATCCTCGAGTACCCGTCGCAAGGCGGGCATGTGGGTTTCGCGACCGGCCGTCCGCCCGGCGCGCTGCACTGGCTGCCGCGCCGGCTGGTGCGCTTCCTGTCCGAGCAGGTGCAGCTGAAACAGGACACGTCGGCCGCCGCCTGATACGCTTGCATCCATGGATGAGATGGTCCGACAGGCGATGGCCAGATGGCCGAACGTGCCGCATTGCTACGGCTGGCTCGCACTTGATGCGCGCGGGGCCTTCCGCATGCGCGACGAAGCTGCACAAGCCTCGCACGCAGCCGGCGACGTGATTCGCCACCCGACGCTGCTGTCCTTCATTTACCGCAACTACCTGCCTGACGAACGCGGCTGCTGGTATTTCCAGAACGGCCCGCAGCGCGTCTATGTTGAACTGGAAACCACGCCCTACATTGCCCGTACCGACCCGGTGCATGGCTTCGTCACGCATGACGGCGAACCGTTGAACAACTTAGAACAGGCCTGGATGACCGAAGAGGGCCGACTGGTGCTGCGTGCCGGCGAGAAGCTGGCCATGGTGGATGATCGCGACCTCGGCGCTTGCCTGTCGCTGCTGCGCATGGACGGCGGCCTGGTCGAGGACATGGTGTTGATGGACTGGCTGGCCGACCCGAAGGGGACATTGCAGTTGGCGTCAGGCGGGCAGCTGATGCCGGTGCAACCGCTGAAGTCCAGCGCGCTGCAACAGCTGGGCTTCGTTCCCCATCCTTCGCCGATGCCGGACCATGGCGCCTGAAGTCGCTGGATCCCGGCATGCGCCGGGATGCAGCGTCGCCGCTTGAGCGAATCAGGCAAGCCCTAGCGCCTGCCCTGCTGCTTCATCACATCACGCCAGACGGACTGCAGTTCGCGCTCGCGCGCATCGATGACAGCCTGGTCATAGAACGAGGCATCGGACGAACTGCGCGCAATGCGCAATTGCTCCAGCGCTGCCGGCAACGCCCCCGACAATGCATAGTATTCAGCCAGCGACATGTGCTGCAGCGCCTTCTTCCCCTGCTCGGCGTATGCTCGCGCCAGCGCGCGCTGCACGCCGGAATCCTGCCGGTACAGCTGCGCCTGGTCACGCAGGAACAGGACCGCGCCATCCTTGTCACCTTTGGCCAGCAGGCAATCAGCGTATTGCATCGCTAGCGCGCGCGACAACGGGAAGCGCTGGCGGGCTTCGTTGGCGATCGCATACGCGCCGACCGAATCACGTGCCGCCAGCTTCTGGTCGATCTGCAGGCTGCGGATGGTCGGCGATTCCGCCAGTGCCGGCTTGCGCTGCACCTCGGCGTCGATCTCATCGAGCAAGGTCTTCGCGCGCGCGCCGTCGGCCTGCCGCAGCGCGATCATGGCCAGCCCGTATTTCGCGCCCAGCGTTGGCATGCGCGAGCCTTGCCGTAGCTGTTCATTGAAAATCGTGGTCGCATCGCGCCAGCCCTGCGGCGTATCGTCCTGCAGCACCCTCGCCCTGGCTTTGATCAGCAGAAAATCAAGGCTGTCGGCACGCTGCCGGTAAGGCAGGTTGCGGATGCGCGCCTCGATGTCCGCAATACGCTCGGTGGTGAGCGGATGGGTGCGCAGGTAGGAGGGCACGTTGTCGCTGCGGCTGCGGCTGGCGGTTTGCAGGCGGCCGAAGAAATTCACCATGCCATTGACTTCAAACCCCGAGCTGTTCAGCAGCGTCAGGCCCAGTCGATCGGCCTCGCGCTCGGCATCGCGGCCGAAGCTCAATTGTCGGGATGCGGCCAGGCCGGTGCCCCCCATCATCGCCGCACCCGCCAGGTCGGGGCTGGTGCGCGCGGCCAGCAGGCCGACCAGCAAGCCGGCCAGCGGCAGCAGCGCATCCTGCTTCTGGTTGCCGATCATGCGCGCAATGTGGCGCTGCGACACGTGGCCGATCTCGTGCGCGAGCACGGAAGCCAGTTCCGATTCCGATTGCGCGGCCAGCACCAGGCCGGTGTGCACGCCGATGAAGCCGCCCGGCAGCGCAAACGCGTTCAACGACGGATCACGCACCGCAAAAAAGAAGAAATCGTAGCCGGCGTCACCACGCGCTTCCGGGCTGGAGGCCAGCAGGATGCCGCCGAACTGGTTCAGGTAATCGACGGTAACGCCGTCGTCGAGGTAATCGCGATCGCGCCGTATGCTGGTCATCACCTGCTCGCCGAGCTTGCGCTCCATCAGTGGCGACAATTCCTCGCCGTCCGTGCCGCCGAGGTTGGGCAAAGCCTGCGCATGCAGCACCGCCGGTGCCAGCAAAGCGGGCATGGACAGCGCCAACACGCCGGCCGCAAGCAGCCGCCGCAAGGGCGAGGCCAGGCGCGACAGAAGTGGCAAAGATTGCCGTTGGCGGACACGGAAAGTCATGGTGCTATGATACCCGCAACCTGAGGCTGCCCATGCCGCTTCACAACCATTTACAAAGCGCAATCCAAGCGCACAAGCAGAACGCAATGACCCCAAAGAAAGACACGAATGCCACGCCTTCCACCGGCGGTGACCATGGCGGCCTAACGCATTTCGACGCCGGTGGCCAGGCCCATATGGTCGACGTCGGCGCCAAGAACGATACCCATCGGGTCGCCATTGCCAAGGGCATCATCCGCATGAAGCCGGCGACGCTGGCGATCGTGATGGCGGGCACCGCAAAAAAGGGCGACGTACTCGGCATCGCGCGCATCGCCGCCATCATGGCAGCCAAGCGCACCAGCGACCTGATCCCGTTGTGCCATCCGCTGGCATTGACCCGCGTTGCGGTGGAATTCACCGTCAATGAGGACGATTCCAGCATCATGTGCAATGCGCAGGTCGAGACGCTGGGCAAGACCGGCGTCGAAATGGAAGCGCTGACGGCCGTGCAAATCGGCCTGCTGACCATCTACGACATGTGCAAGGCCGTCGACAAGACGATGGTGATGACCGACGTCCGCGTGATGGAAAAGCACGGTGGCAAGTCAGGCAGCTGGAAAGTCGAGTAAGCACGCCT
>JBDKLN010000016.1:0-34907 GCA_039806045.1 Pseudomonadota bacterium | reverse complement strand
CACACACTTGCATCGCCAGCGGTGTTGCCGCCATCAGCAAGTTCATCACGCCATAGCTTATCGACGCGGCCAACGCGGCCACCATGAACACCGGCTGGCGCAGAATCTCCGACAGCGGCCTGCCCTGCTCCGGATGCGCAGCTGTTTCAGGCAAGGGTGGAAAATCGATACGCGATATCAGCGCCAGCGACAGCAACGCCAGTCCGACCAGCGCGAGATAAGCGCCGGCAAACGGCATCGCCAGCCAGGCTTTCGTATGGTTCGCCAGGTTGGGGCCGATGACAGCGCCTATCAGGCCGCCCGCCATCACCAGCGAAACCGCTTTTTCGCGATAGGCACCTTCGGCCAGCTCGGCAGCAGCAAATCGGTACAGGTGACCATTCGCGCTGTAGTAGCCCGCCACCACGGTAATGGCGACCAACAGCACGAATGACTGCTGTTGCACGGCCACGATACCCAAGGCGGCCGACAGCACGGCCACCACCAACCCGAGCAGGAAGGATATTTTGCGTCCCCATCGCCGCTGCGATGCGGCGACCAGTCCAGTACTGAGCGCACCGCCGACCACATAGCCCATCACGGGCAGCGTCGCCATCCACGGATAAGGCGCGAGGCTCAGGCCAACCAGCCCATTGATCGCGATGAAGGTGACGTTATTGGCGAGGAAGAGCCCTTGGGCGATCGCCAGCAGCCAGAGGTTTTTATTCATTTTTTGTCAGATGCCGCGATTGTCAGGACGGCCGTGCCATCCCCGCAGGTGCATTGTGCAGACCCGCTGCGAAATACGGGAACAATCCCCCAATCTTACGATTTGTTTTTTTGGAAATCGCCATCCGGGCCTGATCGTGATCCGGCCCCGCCTTGCACGCGATGGCGCAGAAACTGGCAAACTCTTCGTCAGGCTCTCTCCCCCGGGCCAACCATAATGACCATAACAGCGAGGACGACTGATGAGAACGCTCTTTTTTCCTGCAACGCTAGCACTGCTGCTGTCCATGCCCGTCGCCGTCTTCGCCGGCGAAGACCAGTGCGGTGAATACACCAGTGTCGACATCGGAGAATCGACTGTCGACCTGGGTAACAGGACGACTTATCTCCATTTCCGTTCATCGACGCAAATGAATGCGCCTGACGGATCGCGGTTCAATAACCTTTCCGGACAGTGCACCGGCGGTGCCGTGGTGTATCCCGACAAATCCATCGAAGCGGAGGGACTGTGCGCCGTTGAAGATGTGGATGGCGATGTCCTGACTTACGGCTTCACGCAGGCCCGCGGCAAGATGGAAGGCCGTTACACCCGCAAGGGCGGCACGGGAAAATTCGCGGATTCACGCGAGAGCGGCTGGTTCCGGCCGGTGAAACTCGATGGCGAAGTCACGCACGGAAACTGGGGCGGCAAGAACGCCTGCAAATAAGCTTGCTGATATCTGCCGGAAGAAGCCCAGCTGTTCACTGAACCCGTGATCGATTTCCGATGCGCGCAAAAATCCTTCTGCTACTGGCGCTGGCCTTCACAGCGAGCGTCGTCCATGCTTTTGATCGCTCCGATGGCGTGCAGGTACAGTGCATTGTCGATCACAACGGCGAGCGACGCATCGTGTCGGAGGTTTGGCTGGGGCATGGCGATTCCGGCGACCGCCATCCTGAGCTGGGCGGAGCGGCGGCAGTCGTGAGGCCAGACGAGCAAGGCTGGCCGGTGATCTTTTTCGATCGCGTCACGATCAAGACCATCCGTGACAACGATCCGCACATGCTCGACTTCATTTTCTATCATGAGTGCGCGCATGCGACCGGCCCGGACCGCGATGAAATTCAAGCCAATTGTGAAGCCTACCTCGAACTCGACAGGCTGGGCATGATGGACGAGACACTGGAACGCGCACTGGCTCGCAGTCACCGCAAGATGATGCGCTTGCCTTCACGCTATGGTGGCAGCGGCGCGGCTTTCTGGGACAAGACGATGGCTTGCGTGAACGGGCGCCGAACATCCATTAAGGCGGACACCGACCCCGAGGCACCTGCGCTCCCGGCGTTTCCGTGAATGCCTGGCACTCAGTCCAGGACCGCCTGTAACACGCCGCGCAACGCATTGCAGACGCGAATTTCGTCGGACTGATGCAAGTCGGCGAGCGTGATGACTCGCTGTTGAACTCCCCAGGCCGGGTCATCCAGCAGGACGGACCGCATCACTCCCGGCAACAGCCCGGACGCCAGCGGCGGTGTGCACCACTGCCCGTCCAGCTTGACCAGGACATTGCTTCTTCCGCCCTCGGTCAATTCGCCGCGCTCATTGAAGAACAGCGCATCGAAAGCACCGACCCGTTCGGCCCGCTGCCAACCCTCGTCATACACCCGGCGCAGCGTGGTCTTGTGGGCCAGTAACGTATCGTCGGAACGCATCACGACAGGTGACAGCAGCAGCCGCACAGGCTCCTGCAAAGGCGTGATGGCTGCGCTGCGTAATTGCGTGTTGCCTGCGGCATCCAGCGCGAGCCGAAGCCGGTAGCCTTGGCCAGGTGCCAGCGCCGCACAGGCTGCTGACACTTGGGTGCGAATTGCGCTGGCGTCGCACGCAAAACCGAGCTGCTCCGCCGACATCGACAAACGCGCCAGATGGCGGTCGAGGTAACGGCACCCCTCGCGGGTCACATGCATGGTCTCGAACAATGCAAAGCCGGGAGCAACCCCGGTCAGGAAGCGCGCCTTCAGCAGGCATTCCTGATACTCGGCGCTGGCGTCGCTGTCATAAACGATGCCGGCACCGACACCCATTTCGCCGCCACGCAGATCATTGGCGCCGGGCGCATCGAGCAGCAAGGTACGGATAGGCACCGACAGCGTGAAGTCGCCCGTGTTGCAATCGCCAACAGTCGCCTCGAACCAGCCGATGGCCCCGGTATAGAGCCGGCGCGGCCCGGTTTCAAGCTGCTGCAGCAATTGCATGGTCCTGCGCTTGGGCGCGCCGGTGATGGAGCCGCATGGATACAAGGCCTCGAACATTTGCTGCAGACGAATCTCAGGACGCGCAGTGGCGGTGACGGTCGATGTCATCTGCAGCACCGTGCCGTAGCGCTCCACATGGAACAGGTCCGGCACCCTGACGCTCCCGGTAACGGCAATCTTGCCAAGGTCATTGCGCAGCAAGTCGACAATCATCAGGTTTTCCGAGCGCTCCTTGACGCTCGCCTTCAATGCATCGGCGCGCGCCGCGTCCTGTTCGGGATGACCGCTGACGGCGGCCGTGCCCTTCATCGGCATGCAGGTCAACTTGCCCTGCTGGTGGCGGACGAACAGCTCGGGCGACATCGACAGCACGGTCGTGCCGTCGGATAGCGTAATCAGTGCGCCGTAAGGCACCGGTTGCCGCGCGCGCAGCGCCGCATACAAGGCCACCGGGTCGCCGTGCGCATCGAAACGCAGCGGGAAAGTGAAATTGACCTGATAGGTCTCACCGGATTCGATACGGCGATGAATCGCATCAACGACCCCGGCGAAGCTATCCGCATCGAGTGACGGATGGATGCCCGTCACCGCATAGGGCGCGTTGCCGGCCCGCCGCGCGAGCCAGTCATCGACCTCGCTTCGGCTCAGGCGCTCGCAATGGGCATACAGTTGCACAGTCGCCAGCGGGATCGCGCTGTCGCTTGCGGGCAGGCCTTGCAGCACATGGCCGAATTCGTAGTCGAACAGGCCGACGGCATGCAAACCGCTGGCCAGCGCCTCATCCAGCGCGCTGAAAAATTCTGCAGGATCATCGCCGCAACGGAACACGATCGCGCGTTGCCAGCCGTGGCAGAGGCGGGACGGACGCTGGCCGGGCACATCAGGCCCGGCAGCGTCGTCAAGGAGGGAGAATAGTTGGTCGTTGCCAGTCACAAGACCCGCGATGGTACGACATCCGGAAGAAATTCGCAGCCCGGGTCAGCGCAGCGCTTTCACGAAACGCACGCCCACGACGTTGTCTGCCGGCGCCAGCGGATCATGGTTGGGCTGGATGCGATGCATCAGCGTCAGGCCGAAGCTGCCATCCTTGATCGGCATGCTCCAGTTCCACTCGTAGCGCTGCTCCTGGCCGCGCGGCGACAGCGCCACCGGCACATTGCCATAGACCGGCGCGCCGGTCTGCATGTTCACGTCCACTGCGGCGCGCAGGGTCACGTCGCCGCTGGTCACGCGGGACGGCAGCACGGCGGCGATCGACATGCGGTCGTTTTCGCCAAACACCCCATTCTTCAGCAAGCCGAGCGAGAACGACTGGGTGGACAGGCGATACGTTGCGTCGCCGGAGCCACCAAGGCCATGGCTGTGGCCCTGCGTGTAGGTGGCGAGCGCCGACCAGCCGGGTGCAAAGTCATAGATCGCCGAGGCACTGGCAAAGCGAGTCACGCCTCGCATGTCACTTGCTTCGCCGCCGCGCGCGCCGAGGAAAGCCCCTTCTTCGTTCAACATGCCAACCGTGCCGACAAGTTCCAGTTGTCCAAAGCGCGCCGACAGATCACCGACCGCAGCGCCACCGGCGACGCGATGCGTGTAGAGATCATTCGGGCCCGGCGCGACGAATTGCGAAGCATTGCTGGCGGCGATATAGCCGAAGCGGACGCCGACGTTTTCGGACAGCGGCGCATCGTAGGCCATGCCAGTCGGTGCATCGACCATGCTCAGGTAAGGAATCTTCAGTGCATCATCGCTGGCGAAGGCTGAGGCCCGGTAGCCACTGTGCGAGGCACCGAATGGCAGTACCGCCGCGCCGCTGAACATCATCACCTGGCCGCTGCCGGCAGGCATGGAGAACGCATAGGCGCTGTTGCCGATAGCGGCATCGCCCTGATAGGCAAAGCGCGTACCGGCATTGCCTTCAGTGACTTTGACCGGCTGGCTGGCGGCCATCCAGTTGCCGAGGTTGGCGGTCATGTTGACGCCGCCCGGACGCAGCAGCGATGCGGCAGAAAACTGGAAGCTGCGGCCGAGCGCGTCGTAGCCGTACACGCGCGACGTGGTGGTCATGGCGGCCGCACCGGCAGCGGCCGGGGTCGACAGGGTCTTGGTCTTGCCGCCGCCCTTGGTCGTGGTGGTGGTGGTCGTGCTGGTACCGGTTCCGCAGCTGTTGCTCGCAGTCGGCACGCAGGTGTCACCGATCGGCTGCAGCGCAGCGGCTACGTTCAGCAAACCCCAGCCGTAGGTGTTATCAACGCCCTTGTCGCCAAGATCTTTCGCCGACCACAGCAGCGATTTGACGACCTTGTCCCCGCTCAGGTAGGGCCATGCGCCCCAGACCACGGCCGCCGCGCCAGTGACGGACGGCGTCGCCATCGACGTCCCGCTCATCAATGTGTAGCCATTGCTGAAGTAGGTCGACTGCACATATTGGCCGGGGGCGACCAGGTAGTAGTTACGGGTATCGCCAGCGCGATTGGAGAAAGAGGTAATGACGTTGTTGCTGTCGACTGCACCGACCGCGAGTACCCAGCCAGCGACGGAGCTGTCGATGGTATAACGCGCCGGGTAGATCGGGTTGCTGCCGCCGGCGTTGCCCGCCGCGACGACGGCGATGGTGCCGGCATTGCGAATGGCTTGCAGGGTCGACAGGCCGAAGGCCGACGAACTGCCAAGGCTCATGTTGAAGACGGTCTTTTGAGTCGGTACGCCTGCGACCGACTTCACGTAGTTCGACAGGGCCCAGCGCACACCGGTGTCGATCGAGGTCGCCGTGCCGCTGCCCATATTGTCGAGAACGCGCACCGGCAGGATTTTCGCGTCGGGCGCAACGCCGACCATCCCTGTGCCATCCAGTGCGGCGCCGGCGATGCCGGCGACGTGGGTGCCATGGCCGTACTGGTCGTTGGTGCCGTTGCCCGCAGCATCGTAATAGTCATAGCCGGGCAGCAGCCGTCCCGCAAATTCGGTATGCGGCAACACGCCGGAGTCGATGATGGCGAGCGTGATGCCCTTGCCCTTGGTTTCGGTGGGCGCAGCGACACCGGTGGGGTAACCGATCAGGTTGTGCGCTTCATACGCCTTGACGTCCAGCGCGGACCATTTGTACTCCGGCGGCGCAGTCTGCGCGAACGCAGAAACGCTGTACAGCGAAGTGATCAGCGCCGACAGCAGGGTCAGGCGAAGGGCCGGCGACGTGGCCAGCGGGGCGGACTCTCGTAACATTCTTTTTTCTCCAGGTCGCGCCCGGAAGAGGCAGCGACTACAAGCAACAGGCACGTGCTTTGGTGCAAGTGTTTCTGCAGCTTAAGAGAAAAAAATTTCTTTTGGGAAGTGGTAATTGAATGTTGAGAGAGTTCTACTTATGCGTTTTTCATTGGTGAATTTTCTACGCACAGGCTGAAACCGCAGTAGGCATGCGGGTTCCTACGCCAGCCCCCAATTCAGGGGGGCGGCAAGGCAAAGAACTGGGGATGTTTTCGCGCTTTTATCCGCGCTTGCTGCAGCCATCAGAATTTTGAAAAAGTCGCCATTCCAATGACCATCATTGATCGGGTATCAACACGGCGCCCAAACGCATGTCTGCATAAATCGAAATTCACGCGACGCTCGTGGTCAGCGCCGGGAAGCGCTCGTCGATAAACGATTCGGGTGTTGCAGGCCCCCTTGGCATGGAGTTGAGCCGGCAAGGATCGTTAACTTCAAGGAATAGTTCCTTGAGAAAAAATTGCATGTTTCACAAAGTTTGAGGTCCCTCAAACTGAATTTCTGGCGATCACCATATGGTGCGATTAACGAAAGAATTTATAAGTTAATTGACCATCAGATCGGGCGCATCATTGCCCGGCAAGTGAGGCCAGAATGGAAACCATCGCCAAGGCGGCTGTACCGCCGCCGTCCATCCTGAAAGAACTCAGCCTGCCGCCATTGCCGGCAGCTCTGGTAAAGCTGGCGATCGTCGTTCCGTGCTTTAACGAAGAAGCCGTATTGAGGACGACGATCGCAAAATTGTCGATCATTCGTGAGCAATTGCTGAATGAAGGCCTGATCCATCCGAGCAGCCAGATTACGTTCGTCGACGATGGATCGACCGATCGCAGCTGGCAACTGATCGAACTTGCGGCGCGTCAGGCGCCCTATATCCACGGCATCAAGCTATCGACCAACAAGGGCCAGCAAAATGCGCTGCTGGCAGCGCTGTTCCATGTGAAAGGCGATGCCGTGATCACGCTGGATGCCGACCTGCAGGATGACGTCGGCGCAATCCGCGAGATGGTGATCCGCCATATCGCCGGTGCGCACATCGTTTATGGGGTGCGCAGCTGTCGCGATGCTGACAGTGTGTTCAAGCGAGTCACGTCGGAGAATTTCTATCGCATCGTGCGCTGGATGGGCGTGGACATCGTCTTCAACCACGCGGAGTTCCGCCTGCTGAGCCGCGCTGCCATCAATGCGTTGCGCCAGTACCGCGAGGTGAACCTGTTCTTGCGCGGCATCGTCCCGATGCTCGGGTTCAGGCAAGAGATCGTGTACTACGAACGTGGCACACGCGTGGCCGGCGTCACGAAATATTCACCCGCCAAGCTGGTGGCGTTGGCATGGGAAGCCCTGTCGTCGTTCTCCGCCGCGCCGCTGCGCTGCATTACGCTGGCGGGCCTAACGCTGTTTGCCGGCGGCCTGCTTGCCAGCGGCTGGATGCTTGCGGCAGTACTGGTCGGCGGAAGAGACCTGCCTGCCTGGGTCACGACGGTGTTGCCGCTGGCATGCATTGCGGGCTTGCAGATGCTGAGCGTGGGCATCGTCGGCGAATACATTGCGAAGATCTACACTGAGGTCAAGCGGCGTCCGCGCTTCATCATAGAAAAATCGATCTGAGCCGCCAATGACGCCCCCATCACAGACCGGGCTGTCGCGGGAACAGCATTCGTCGCTGCCCGTTTGGCCAGATGCTCCGCAAGCGCCAATGCCGGCATCGCCACTTGCACGATCGGTCGCCCTGCCTCGGCGCTGGCTTGGCAGTTGGCTGGGCAGTTTCAGTTTGCCGTGGTTGATGGCCGCGATCGCTTTCGTCATCGTATTTTGCGCGCCCGGCTTTACCGACCCTGACTTCTACTGGCACCTGAAGACGGGACAATTGATCGCGCAATCAGGCGCCATCCCCAGCACGGATCCTTACTCATTCACCTACGCCGGCAAGCCCTGGGTGGCACACGAATGGCTGACCGAACTGCTCTTCTACTGGACCGTGCATGCGGGCGGTTTCCTTGCGCTGCGCTGCCTGCCGGCGCTGGCTGCTGC
The DNA here is from genome assembly GCA_039806045.1 of Pseudomonadota bacterium. GTDB lineage: Bacteria > Pseudomonadota > Gammaproteobacteria > Burkholderiales > Burkholderiaceae_D > Pernthalerella. The sequence goes on along the minus strand of JBDKLN010000016.1, from coordinate 26,675 downwards.
CGCGAACTTCATGCTGCTGTACGCCATAGCGCGGCGACTGGCCGGCAAAGAACTGGTCGCGGCGCTGGCGACGGCGTGCTTCTTCATTCCGCTGATGCCCTCGTTCACGCTGCGCCCGCAAATCTTCAGCTTCCTGTGCTTCACCACCTACCTGCTGGTGCTGGTGGACTTCAAGTACTTCCGCTCGACACGCCAACTGTGGCTGTTGCCGGTGCTAATGCTGGCCTGGGTCAACCTGCACGGCGCGTTCATGCTCGGCATCGCCTTGCTGGCAACGTTCATTGTCTGCGAATCGGGCAATCGCTGGCTGTTCCCGGTACGGCACTCGCGCACTTCGCAACGCCTTGGCCTGTTGTGCGTGGTGACCCTGGCTACGCTCGCGGCGACGACGCTCAATCCGCATGGATTACGCATCCTGTTGTATCCATTCGAGACGGTCGCGATGGAGGCGTCGAAAGGCATGATCGCCGAATGGCATTCGCCGGATTTCCATAAATTGCTGCCACGGATGTCACTGGCCGGCATCTTCGCCTGGCTCCTCGCCACCGTATATGCACGCAGGAAGCCTGACCTGACCGAGATTCTGCTGCCGCTACTGCTGATCTTCGCCGGGCTTAGCGCATGGCGGCACCTGCCACTGATGGCCATTGTGTTGATGACTTTCTTTTGCGCGATGCTGCGCCATGTGTGTCCGTCGGCAATCCTGGCCCGTGCGTTCTGGTGGCGCCGCCGCGAACACGCCGGCCAAGGCCAACAAGTCACCCGCGCGCAGGCCGGTGCAATTCATTTGCTGGTGTTTGCGGGCATGGTACTGGCCGCTCTGGCTGGCGCGGTCAAGACCCAGCAGGAAGGCGAGACATCGAAGTTCGTCGCCAACGGCGCGGCCAGTTATCTGCTGGCGCACGATGTCAGCGGCCACCTGCTCAACGACTACGACCTGGGCGGCTACCTGATCTACCGGCTGTGGCCAACCCACAAGGTCTTCATCGACGGACGGGCCGATTTGTATGGCGACGAATTCCTGAAGGCTTATTTCAAGGTCGACAAAGCCGACGAAGGTTGGGAAAAAACCATCGATGACCATGCGATCGACATCGTCGTCTTTGCACGCCATGCGCCTTTGCGTCAGGTACTCCTTGCAAGCGGAAAATTCAAAGAAGCTTATTCGGATACGTACCATACGGTTTTGCTGCGCGACCTGCCCCGCTTCAAGCCCCTGCTGGACCATCCGGTGCAACGCTAGCCCGACACTCGGGGCGCATGGTGCATCGCCAGCCATATCGGACCGATATCGGGTCGCCGAAAGTTGACTGTCAATGCCTGCGCTTTGGGGCGGCAGTCTTCGCGCTTTGGTCGGCACGCATGCGTTCGGCCAGATAGTCAATCAGCACGCGCACGCGATGCGGTACTTGGCGGTTGCTCGGCAAAACCGCATGGATGCCCAGTTCCGGCAAAGGGAATTTTTCGAGAATCTTCAGCACGCGGCCATCGGCAATGAATGGCGCGGCGATAAAGTCCGGCTGTATTGAAATTCCCAGGCCTTGTGCTGCGGCCTGCGTCAGTGCCTCGCCATTGTTGGCCGAAATCCGTGCAGTGATCGGGAAGGCGCGCGGACTGCCATCGATCATGTACACCCAGCTCTGTTGCCGGCTGCCGGTCGTATAGCCGAGGCACTCATGCCGGACCAGTTCGGACGGATGCTGCGGGCTGCCGTAGGTCGCAAGATACTCGGGCGACGCAACCGTCCACATGCGCATCGTGCCCAGCCGACGCGTGACGTCGGTGGCGCCGAGTTCGCCGGTAATGCGGATCGCAAGGTCAATACCCTCTTCGATCAGGTTCACGCGACGGTCGGTGTAATCCATGTCCAGCGTCACGCCGGCGTGCTCGTGCGCGAAGTCAAGCAGCAGCGGCACCATGCGCTTGAGACCATACGATAGCGGCAGGCTGATCCGGATCGGGCCACGCGGCGCCTGCCTGTCCTCGGCGACGCCGGTCTCTGCAGACTCGACCAGGTTCAGGATCACCCGGCATTTCTCCAGATACGCGGCACCGGCTGCCGTCAGCGTCAGGCGCCGCGTGCTGCGCTCCATCAGCCGCACGCCCAGATGCTCCTCCAGCGCGGCGACCTGCCGCGTGACCACCGACCGCGCCAGGCCCAGCTGCTGCGCCGCAGCTGCAAAGCTGCCCAGCTCGGCGACCCTTACGAAGACTTGCATCGCCCCCAGCCTGTCCATTTCCCCTCCCCGATGAGTTGCCCTGTTCGGGTTGCCGTATTCGGCCTCCCACCGATGGCTGCCCCAATTATTGCGTCAATTATTGCGCATACAGCAATAAATATTTGCTGATTGTCCTCTATTTAAAAACTATCTGCCGGACTATCGTTCACTACCCGACGCAAGGAAAGTCCATGCCTCACTCGCTGCCAACCCTGTTCATCCCGCACGGCGCGCCGACCTTTGCGCTGCGTCCCGGAACCGCCGGCACCGCCATCGCGCGTGCGGCCGACCGACTGCCGCAACCGCGTGCCGTCATCATCGTCAGCCCCCACTGGGACACGGCAACGCCGGCGGTCGGCAGCGCGGAGCGCCCGGCCACCATCCATGATTTCTACGGCTTTCCTGAAGAACTGTATGAAATCAATTACCCTGCAACCGGATGCCCGGAGGGTGCGCGCGAAGTCGCCGATATGCTGGCGGCCGCGGGCCTGGCGGTGAACGTGGCCCCGGCACAAGGACTGGATCACGGCGCCTGGGTGCCGTTGCGTTTGATGTACCCGAACGCCGATGTGCCGGTCATACCGGTGTCGCTGCAAAGCAGTCACGGCGTCGCGGGTGCGTATCATCTCGGGCAGGCGTTGGCGCCGCTGGTGTCTCAGGGCTTCCTGGTGATCGGCTCGGGCAATGTCACGCATAACCTCGGTGACTATCGACTCGCGCGCCAGAATGGCGGACAAGGCCTGGGCTATGTGCGCAGCTTCCCCGAATGGCTGACCGACAAGCTGCGGCATCATGACCTTGACGCATTGCTGGACTATCGTCGCCAGGCGCCAGATGCCGTGCGCGCCCACCCGACTGACGAGCACTTGCAGCCGCTGTATGTGGCGCTCGGTGCGGCGGGCAAGCATGCGGACGTCGAGCACCTGCACAGCGGCATCAGCGACTATGTGCTGGCCATGGATGCCTATGCGTTCACGCCGCGCCATTGAACACAACGGAATGAGATCATGAACGACAAGCCCCATTACGACGCGCAATACACGGCCACCGCGAAGGCGCTGCACTGGCTGATGGCGCTGTTGATCATTGGCCTGCTCGCGCTTGGTTTTGTCATGACGGAGATGCCAGTGTCGCCGCAAAAGCTGAAGGTCTATTCCTGGCACAAGTGGGGCGGCGTGACCCTGTTCGTGCTGCTGCTGGTACGCGTATCGTGGCGCATTGCGCATCCGCCGCCGGCACTCCCCTGGCAAATGGGTCGGCTGCAGCAGTTGGCCGCCCATCTCGGCCACCTCGCGCTGTATGCATTGATGATTGCCTTGCCGATCACGGGCTGGCTGATGAGCTCGGCCAAGGGCTTCCAGACCGTGTGGTTTGGCGTGCTGCCGATTCCTGACCTGCTGGGCAAGGACAAGGCGCTGGGCGAGTTGCTGGAAGAAGTGCACGAGTCCCTGTCATGGGTGTTGATCGCGCTGCTGGTCGTCCATGTCGTCGCTGCGCTCAAACACCATGTCATCGACAAGGACGACATCCTGACCCGCATGCTGCCACGGCGCCGGCAGGCAGCCGATGCTGCCGAATGACATAACAACCTCCCGATGACGCAACATCCGGCATCCCTGCCATGCCCCGCGAGGGGCGCAAAAACCACCACAAAACCTGAGGAGCAATTCCATGAAAGCCATCAGCAAGCTCGCCACCGTCCTGATCCTGTCTGCCGCTGCCGGCGCTCCGGCATTCGCCGCAGCCGACACCTACGCGATCGACAACAACCACACTTTCCCGCGCTTCTCGTACAAGCACCTCGGCTTCTCGACCCAGCTGTCGCGCTTCAACAAGGTCACGGGTCAGGTCGTGTTCGACAAGGAAGCAAAGACCGGCAGCGTCGACATCACCATCGACACCAAGTCGGTCGATACCGGCTCGAAGCTGTTTGACGAACACATCCAGGCCGAGGATTTCCTCAACACCGCCCAGTTCCCGACCGCGACCTTCAAGTCGACCAAGGTCGTTTTCAATGGCGACAAGCCGGCCGAGATCGTCGGTGACCTGACCATGAAGGGCATCACCAAGCAAGTCACCCTGACCGTGACCTCGTTCCTGGCCATGCCGCACCCGATGCAGAAGAAGGATGCGATCGGCGCCGATGCTTACACCGTCGTCAAGCGCACCGACTTCAACATGGGCAAGTACGCACCGAACGTCGGCGACGAAGTCCGCATCGATATCTCGCTCGAGGCCGTGAAGAAGTAAGCTGCTTTCGTTGAGCGTGGCTTCGCACGCCAAAATCAGCCGGCAACCCGCGCTGCCATGCCCGCCTGTTCGCGCAGGCGGGCATTTTTCATTCATGATGTCGCCATGAGCAAACGCGAAGAGAACAACGACAGCAAGAAACAAGGCATCTGGCGCCAGCTGCCGGCCCCGATCTGGGCGCTGGGCTTCGTGAGCATGCTGATGGATATTTCGTCCGAGATGATCCACAGCCTGCTGCCGATGTTCATGGTAGTTTCGCTCGGGGCCAGCGCGCTGACCGTCGGCATCGTCGAAGGCATTGCCGAATCGACTGCGCTGATCGTGAAAGTGTTCTCGGGCACGCTGTCCGATTACCTGGGCCGCCGCAAGCAGATCGCCGTGATTGGCTACGCGATGGGCGCACTGTCCAAGCCGCTGTTCGCGATCGCCGCCAGCAATGGCATGGTGCTAGGCGCGCGCTTCATCGACCGCATCGGCAAGGGCGTGCGCGGCGCGCCGCGCGATGCACTGCTGGCCGACCTCGCGCCGGTGGGACTGCGCGGCGCCGCCTTCGGCCTGCGCCAGTCGCTCGACACCATCGGCGCCTTCCTCGGTCCGCTGCTGGCCGTCGCACTGATGATCCTGTGGCATGACGATTTCCGCGCCGTGTTCTGGGTCGCCGTGATTCCCGGCCTGCTGGCCGCATTGCTGCTGGCCGTCGCCGTGCGCGAGCCGGAGCGTGACGCGGCCGCGCCTGCCGTCAATCCGCTCACCCGCGCCAACCTGAAACGGCTGGGCCCGGACTACCGGTGGGTCGTGGCCATGGGTGCAGCCTTCATGCTGGCACGCTTTTCGGAAGCCTTTCTGGTGCTGCGCGCACAACAGCTGGGCATTGCCGTGGCGCTGGTACCGCTGGTGATGGTGGCGATGAACGTCGTCTACGCGGCATCGGCCTATCCGTTCGGCCAGCTGTCGGACCGCATGAGCCACAAGGCTTTGCTGGCACTTGGCCTGGTCGTGCTGGTGGCCGCCGACCTGCTGCTCGCGCTGCGGGGTAACTGGCTCACGCTACTGGCCGGCGTCGCGCTGTGGGGCATCCACATGGGCATGACGCAGGGGCTGCTGGCCACCATGGTTGCCGAGGCCGCGCCGGCAGACTTGCGGGGCACGGCCTTCGGGTTCTTCAATCTGGTCAGCGGCGTTGCGATGCTCGTCGCCAGTGCGCTGGCGGGCTTGCTATGGGATAGCTACGGTGCGGCATCGACGTTCATCGCCGGAGCCGGGTTCTGTGTGCTGACGCTGGTGGTGCTGGCATTGCACCGGCAACGCTAGGCTGGCGCCGGCCCGTCCTCAGGGCGGGCCACATCTTCTGACGCTCATGGCTGGGGCAGGTAGAGCTTGTCCTTGTCGAGCTTGTAGGTCCAGGGCAGACCGGCATTTTTCCAGCCATTGACCACGCGCCGTCCAGCCTGCGCCCCCTCTTTGGCGACATCGCCCTCGAAGCCATCGATCACCGAATAGACTTTGGTGTAGCCGAGCTCGGCCAGCAAATTGACGGCTTTGGACGAACGGTCGCCGGAACGGCACATCAGGATCACCGTGTCGTTCTTGCCCAGCCCTTTTGCAGCCATACGGCGCGCGACCTCGGCATCGAAGTCATTGTTGAACTCCAGCCGGAAACGCCCAGCCTTCTCGTCCCATGCCGCATTGGCCGGATGCTCGAGCAGCGGCACGTGGGCATCCATCACGCTGGCCACGCCGGTATAGCTGACCTCGCCCCGGGTACGGATGTCGATGAACATCGCCTTCTCGCCCAGCTGCTGCTTCAGCGCATACGCTTCGCGCGCATCGACATAAAGGCCGGGCTTGGTCTGCTTGTGCTGCGGTACCTGTGCGGCGTCGATCGCCAGCGCCGGCACTGCCGGCGCGATGGCAAGGATCACCGCGAGCAATGCCGCCGGTGCGGCAAGCACGGTGCCGGGTCGCGGAAATCGGCTACCACGCCTGCTTACGAGGGAATACGCGTTCATCGCTGACCTCCTTGAACTGTCCGCAGCGCTCAGCCCGCCGTATCGGGCTGCGCCGCGGTCGGCATCGCCGCCGTCCCGATCTGTGCCTCGAACGCGCGCAGGCGCTTGTAGACGGAAATCAGTTCGACGATGGTTCCCCAGCTGCGCACCAGGAACTGGAACGACATCTCGACGCGGCCAAACGCACGCACGATCTGCTGCATCGCACCCAGCGTGATCGCACCGGCGACCACGGTCGGGCCGAGCGCGATGTAGGGCACCAGCACGCCAAATTGCAGGTAACTGAACTTCGCGACGTCGAAATACATGTAATGGAAGAACAGACGGAAGTAATTCGCACGCACATGCGAGAACAGTTCGCCGACGACAGGCGCCGCACCACGCGCAGGATCGTCTTCCGCATGCACCAGCTCCTTGCGGTAAGCCGCCTCGACACGCTGGTTGTTGTACTCGAGGCCGGGCAGCTTGATGCCGACCAGCGCCAGCACGACCGTGCCCAGCAGCGCGAACAGGATCGCGACATAGACCAGCGCATGGTCGACCTGGCCCAGCAGCGGCACGTTGGCCACTTTCTTCGACAGCTCCCACAATATCGGCAGGAAAGCGACCAGGGTCATCAACGAATCCATCATGTTCGAGCCCAGCGATTCCATGATGGCGGAGAAGCGCTTGGTGTCTTCCTGCACGCGCTGGCTGGCGCCCTCGATGCGGCGCAACTTGTCCCAGTGCGACATGTAGAAATCATTCATCGCATGTCGCCAGCGGAACACCCAGTGCTTGGTGAAGAAGCTCAGCATCACGGCCACCAGCACATAGATGCCGGCCAGCTTGCCAAAGGTCATCAGGAAGCCGAAGAACTCATCCAGCGAGACCTCCCCCGGCTTGCCGAGGGCCTTTTGCACGATGTCATAGAAGCCACCGAACCAATCATTGATCTGCACATCGATCTGCACCTGATACCAGGTGCCGAAGAAAATCAGCGCGGCACCCGGCCAGGACCAGATCAGCCAGCGGCGGGCGAGGAAGAAGGACTTGAACATGCGGGGTCTCGTGAAATTATTGTCGTTGGAGCCAGGCGCGGTTTGGCTGCCGCCGCACCCGGACTTCGCCTCCGGGCCTCGGGCCCCAGGGCATCACCACGTGGAATCATAGCGGCTCGACGCCGACTGTAACAGTTCCCGGCCGACGCTGCCGCCGCTCACCGTTGCCGCTGGCGTACCCGGTCGGCCAGTGCCGCCAGCATCTTGCCCAGATTCTCCAGCACCGCGGCATCGGCCAGCCTGCCGTCGGCGTCATACTTGCTCGCCGCGCCGGAGATGAAAACTTCGGGCCGGTTCATCACCTGCGCGTTCAGGGCCACGAATACCTGCCGCAACTGGTACTGCGCGCGCGACGATCCCATGCCGCCCGCCGCCGCACCAAACAGGCCGACCAGCTTACCGTCGAAGGGTTGCGCCGGCGGGCGCGATGCCCAGTCGATGACATTTTTCAGCACGCCCGGAAAGGAATAGTTGTACTCGGGTGTCGCGATCACCAGCGCATCAGCGGCCAGTATCTGTTCGCGCAGCTGCTTGACACCATCGGGAAACCCTTGCTGGTAGACGTCGTCGTTGTACAGAGGGATCGGGGCGATGTCGAACAACGACATCGTCACCCCCTGTGGCAACCGTTGCTGGCACGCTTGCAAGGCGGCCGTGTTGTAGGACTGCTTGCGGAGACTGCCGGAAATGCCCAGGAAATGCATATGCCCTCCTTGTTGGTCTTGGGGTTGCCACGGAATCTTTTGTGCGGCCGGACGTCGAATTTTGCCCTAGTTGGCGCAGTCCTGCCCAGGGCTTGCGCCTCACGAATCATTGCATGGAGGCAGACATGGCACAGCAACCATCGCCGCAGGCACAGGCCGGCAGCGCCCGCACACCCGGCAGTATCGCGCTCGATGATCCGACCCGCGCGCTGATGCAAGATCACCGCTACGTCAGGGAATTGTTCCAGCGTTACCTCGGATCGCAGGATACGCAGGTCAAGCAAAACGCCGGCCCGCGCATTTGCGAAGCCTTGCAGATGCATACCGCGCTGGAAGAGGCCGTGTTCTACCCGAAAGCAAAGGAAGTGGATGCGGCACTGGTCGGCAAATGCCACGACGACCATGAGCAGGCCGAACAGCTGATTAGCCGCCTGCAGGCGATGCAGCCCGGGGACGCGCCGTATGACCCGCTGATGCAGCAGTTGTGCGATGCCATCGACGCGCACATCGAACTGGAGGAACAACAGCTGTTCCCGGCGGTGCGCAATTCAGCGCTGGATCTGCAGGACCTGGCGCTACGCATGCAGGCTTATGAATCCAGCATGGCAGCCAGCCAGGCGCGCGAAGGACACACGGGGCAGCGGGGCGAGCCCTTGCATTGAAGTGCGGGCAAAAACAGGCCGGCGCGATCGTGCAGCGAGCGCCGCCGCCCGCACAGGCCCCCTGATGAAAACGGGCCGGATCCGCCGGCCCGGCAGGCCTCAGTCCGCCTTGACGGCCTCGACCTGGATGGCCAGCTTGATCTCGGGCGAGAATCGCGGCAGTCCGATGTTCATGCCGTAGTCGCTGCGGTCGAAGCTGCCGTGCGCATCGGCGCCGCAGACTTCGCGCTTGAGCAGCGGATGCATCAGGCACTTGAAGTGCGTGATCTTCAACGGCATCGGCTTGGTGACGCCCAGCATTGTCATCTCGCCATCAACGCCCACCAGCTTGTCGCCGTCGAACTTCAGCGCCGTACTCTTGTAAGCAATGGTCGGGAACTTGGCGACGTTGAACATTTCGTCGCCACGCGCCTTCTCGTTCATCTTCTGGTGACCGAAGTCGATGCTGGCGGCATCAATCAGGATCTCCACGCTGCCGCCCGTCTTGGAGCCACGATCCAGCACGACCTTGCCGCTGGTCTTGGTGAACTTGCCACGCCAGAATGACAGACCCATGTGGTCGGCTTCGAAGCTCGGGTAGGTATGACCGGGTTCGACGTTGTAGGTCTGCGCGGATGCGACACTCGCAGCCGTACCCAGCAACAGTGTCGCCAACAGGTGCTTCAGCAGGTTCAGGGTGGACTTCAGGGTCATGCTGTTTTCCTCAGGTTGCTGATTGCCGGGTGCGATGACCCGGATGCTTGATTGCTTGCTCGGGAGCTTACTGGCCGACGACGCGGAAGCGGATCGTCACCTCGTCGGCGACGATGCTGGTGTCCTTCCACTCGCCGTCGCCGACATTGAACGCCAACCGCTTGATCGGCAGGCTGCCTTCCAGCAGGGTCGCGCCGCCTTCTTTCTTCACGGTCAGCGGGAAGCTGACATCGGCGGTCTTGCCCTTGATGGTCAGCTTGCCGGACACGTCGAGCTTGCCGGGGCCCGACGAGCGAATGGACGAGGATACGAAGCTCGCTTTCGGGAATTGGGCCGCGTTGAACCATTCCTTCTTCAGCACTTCCTTGTTGTAGTCGGCGTCGCCGAGATCGAAACTGGGGATCTCGATCTCGACAGTGGCCTTCGACTTCTCCGGCTTGGCCGCATCGTAATCGACTTGTGCATTGAACTTGCGGAAGCTGGTGTCGACCGCCACGCCCATCTGGCGGAAGGTGGCCGATACCGAGCTCTTGGCCGGATCGATTTTCAGCGGCGCTGCCAGTACCTCCGCGCCTGCGACCATCATCGATGCTGCGGCCAGTGCCGCTGCGAGCTTCTGGGTTGCCACTGCGTGCCTCATTTGCCTGTCCGAAAAGGGATTCAAGGCGATATTGTGCATCCATCCGGAAAACGCTGCCATTGTCGGTCTGCAAGGCCGCCTTCAGGCACTGCGATCGCTCATTTGCGGCCGCCGTGCCCGTTGACGCTAGAGCATGCGAACCGGATCCGGCAACTCGTCCGGATTCGGCCCCACAGCGGGCAGGTGGCGCCGCAGCAGCGCCCCGAGCGCGGCGATGGCCTGCACGCTGCCGCTACCGGCATCGGCCGAAGCAAACGCCGCCCGAAAGCGGGCGACGATCGTGTCCCAGTCCGCCTGCCCGATGGTCCGCAGCCCGCGGTCGCTGACGATCTCGACGGCGCGATCGCCCAGCAGCACGTAGACCAGCACGCCGGTATTGTGCGCGGTGTCCCAGGTCCGGGATTGCGCGAACACCTCGAGCGCGCGCTCGCGTGCGCTCAGCCGCTGCCACAACTGCAGCGGCGTCAGCGACGCCTCGACCACCAGACAAATCTCGCCGAGGTGCCCATGCTCGGCCGCGGCGACAGCCTCGCCCATGCGCTTGAGTACATCGGCCGGCAATTGGCGCCGCGCCCCCCAATAGGCGGCATGGAAATGACGGCAAAGCCGCGCTAGACCCTGGCCCATCTTCACCACCTTCCCGATGCGCCGCCGCCGCCGAAGCCGCCGCCGCCACCGCCCCAACCTCCGGGCGGCCCCTGTCCCCAGCCCGGCGTTCCAAAGCCGGCGTCGTTCCCATACCGGCCGCGGCCGCCCTGCCAGCCGCTGCCCATGCGACCGCCCACCAGCGTCAGGACAAAACCGAACAGGGCCGACAACATCGCCAGCAGCAGCGTGCCGGACAGCAGCCAGGCCGCGATACCCAGCAAGCCGCCGGCGGCGAATGCACCTTTCGCGCGGCCGAACAAGGCCCGCATGACGCCGCCCACCATCAGCGCGGCAAAGAACGCCAGCGGCAACAGGGCCAGCGGGCTGTCCTGCGCAAATGACGGCGCCCGGGGTTCTGGCAGCGGCTCGCCGTCGATCACGCGCAGCATCGCGTCGACGCCGGCATCGATGCCACCGCCGAAATCGCCGGACTTGAAGCGCGGGACGATGATCTCGTCGATGATCCGGCGCGACACGGCATCGTTCAGCGCGCCCTCGAGCCCGTAACCGACTTCGATGCGCAATGCGCGCTCATCTCTGACAACGATCAGGATGGCGCCGTCATCGACCTTCTTGCGGCCCAGCTTCCATTGCTCGGCGACGCGGATCGCAAATTGCTCGATGCTTTCCGGCTTCGTTGCGCGCACTACCAGCACGGCTACCTGGCTGCCCTTGCGCTGCTCGAAGGCTCGCAACTTTTCTTCCAGCGTCTGCTGGCGGCCAGCGTCCAGCAGGCCCGCGAGGTCGATCACGCGCCCGGTCAGCGGGGGCACCGGCTGCAAGTCTTGCGTGAAGGCCGTGCCGGCAAACAGCGCCACCATCCAGCACACCAGGGACAGCAGCATCCACCCGCGCCGCCACCGGCGTGCCCGGATCGGGACGCAAAGCGCTGCGCGCATTTCAGGACCTTGCTCCATGGCGCGTCATGACCCGGCTTATTTGCCCGGATCGGCCGGGGTCGCTGGTGCAGCCGGCGCGGCCGCGCCGAAGTCCACGGCCGGCGCCGTCGAGATCGCCTTTTCGTCCTCGACAGTGAAGTTGGGCTTGACGGCAAAACCGAACGCCATCGCCGTCAGGTTGGTCGGGAAGGACCGCACGGTCACGTTGTAGTCCTGCACGGCCTTGATGTAGCGGTTGCGGGCGACCGTGATGCGGTTCTCGGTACCTTCAAGCTGGGCCTGCAGGTCGCGGAAGCCGGCATCGGCCTTCAGCTGCGGATAGTTCTCGGACACCGCCAGCAGGCGCGACAGCGCCCCCGACAGCTGGCCCTGTGCCGACTGGAAACGAGCGAAGGCTTGCGGGTCGTTCAGCACCTCAGGCGTGACTTGCAGCGCCCCCACTTTGGCGCGCGCCTCAGTCACCTGCGCCAGCACTTGCCGCTCGTGCGACGCATAGCCTTTGACGGTATTCACCAGGTTGGGCACGAGATCGGCGCGGCGCTGGTACTGGTTGATGACCTCCGACCAGCTGGCCTTGATCTGTTCGTCATTGGATTGCAGGGTGTTGTAGCCGCAACCGCTCAGCAGCGTACTCATCAGCAGCACTATCCACAGCCACAGGCGCTTGTGCATGTTTTCCCCCCGTATCGTTTCGTGATGTTGGTTGACCGCGTCAGTCAAGCAAATGGGTATGGAAATCGGAATTTCAAGACGGCAGCGCACGACGCGGCGTGAACCAGTCGTCCCGGCGCCTGCCTAATGCTCAGTCTGTCAACGATGTTCATGCCTTTTCCAGGAGAGTGCAAATGAATTTCATCATCTGGATCGTGATCGGCGGCGTCCTGGGCTGGATCGCCAGCATGATCATGCGGACCAATGCCCAGCAAGGGCTGTTCCTGAATGTGGTGGTCGGCATCATCGGCGCGCTATTGGGTGGCTGGCTATTGGCGCCGTTGTTTGGCACCGGCACCATCAACCAGAATGACTTCAGCCTCGGCTCGCTGGTGGTTTCGCTCCTGGGTGCAGTCATCCTGCTGGCGATCGTGAACCTGTTCCGGCGCGGCACGCCAAGGTAGCGGGCGCAATGCGTCATTCCGGGTCGGGACGGGTCATCGCCTCAGGCCGGACCCAGCGGTCAAAATCATCGGCACTGACGCCAGACTCGAGAGCCGCATCACGCAGGCTACCCTGCCGCTGGTGCGCCAGCTTTGCGATACGCGCCGCCGCGTCATAACCCACTTGCGGCACCAGTGCCGTCACCAGCATCAGCGAACTCGCGAGGCTGTCGGCAATGCGCGTTTCATTGGCCACCATCCCTTGCAGGCAGTGTTCATCGAGACTACGCAAGCCATCGGCCAGCAAGCGCAAGCTCTGCATATGCACATGCGCAATCACGGGCTTGGCCACATTCAGTTCGAAGTTGCCTGACGCGGCTGCGATGCCCAGCGTGACATCGTTGCCCATCACCTGGCAGCACAGCATCAGTACCGCTTCCGGCTGCGTGGGGTTGACCTTGCCGGGCATGATGGAACTGCCCGGCTCATTCTCCGGCAGCAGCAGTTCGCCCAACCCGGCGCGCGGCCCCGACGACAGCCAGCGCAAATCATTGGCGAGCTTGGTCAACGCACAGGCCAATACCTTCAGCGCGCCGTGCGCAGCCACGGCCGCTTCATGACCAGCGAGCGCAGCGAATTTGTTCGGCGCACTATGGAATGGCAGTCCGCAACGCACCGCCAGTTCGGCCGCGACGCGCGCACCAAACTCGACATGCGTGTTCAGTCCGGTGCCCACCGCCGTGCCACCAATGGCCAGTTGCAGCAAGCCGGGCTGGGTCGCGCACAGGGCCTGTTCTGCCTGCATCAACTGCGCGACGTGGCCGGAGAATTCCTGTCCCAGTGTCAGTGGTGTCGCGTCCTGCAAGTGGGTGCGTCCCAGTTTCACCAGCGATGCATAGCGTGTCGCCTTGTCTTGCAGCGTGTTTATCACCTGTCGCAGCGCCGGCAATAGCTGATGTTCGACGGCCAGTGCGGCGGCGACATGCATCGCGGTCGGAAACACGTCATTCGATGACTGCCCCAGGTTCACGTCATCGTTCGGGTGCAAGCGGCGCAGTGCGCCGCGACCGCCGCCCATCAACTCAGAACCGCGATTGGCCAGCACTTCATTCATGTTCATGTTGGTCTGCGTTCCGGAGCCGGTCTGCCAGATCGACAATGGAAATTCCTCCGGCCAGCGACCGGCGATCACTTCATCGGCCGCCTGCACGATAGCTGCCGACTTGTCGGCTGGCAGGCGCCCGAGCACCTGATTGACAACGGCGCAGGCCCGCTTGACTTGCGCCAGCGCCGTCAGCAGGGGTGTGGGCATGCGCTCGGTAGAGATTGCAAAATGCCTCAGCGAGCGCTGGGTCTGCGCCCCCCACAGACGCTCATCCGCCACGGCGATGTCACCAAAGCTGTCTCGCTCCCATCTGTCCATATTCGGCTCCTCATTGCCATTGCAATGCGATACGCAACGCGCTGGGCACCGGCCTTCCATCGATTTTTCCCGGAAGGAAACGCGCATGGGAAAAACGTTGCGCCAGCACGGATTCAAGGTAGCGCGGAACAACACTTTCTTCAAACCTCAGCTGGTCCACGCTCCCTTGCTCGCTGATCAGCAGGATGGCGACCACCTGCTGTGCCGGACGCCAGTCCGGATCGGCGATCCCCGCTGAAGCGAGGTCCAGCAAGCCATCGATGTCCTGAACCAGCAGTGGACGCTCGCTCAATTCGGCCACGGGGACATAGGCCATCAGTGTGCCACCGGCCCTTGGCTGAGCGGTGGACGCATCGACGACACGATGCATCGCAACGGAAGCCATCCCGGCTGGGTTGTTGGATGCATGTTGGCGGACATCGCCGGTCGCGACTTGATCGACCAGCCAGACGTTCAATGACGCATGCGCTCGTTCATCCGTGCCGCCTGCGCCCGGCAGCCGCCATCGCCCCGCTTGCAACACGCCCGCGAACGAAAGCACGGACATCACCACCGCCAGCAAGCCACAGGCGATCTGTTGTCGGTTCAATCGAGTTCGCGCCATGACACACGACGCAAGGTGCTGGCAGCCGTGGCAGGTGCGGCGCCCGGCATGGCGGTAAGTGTGCCTGCTTCGTCAGTCAACAGGGCCGTGGTCCGGCCGTCGATCCAGACCGTCTTTGCGCCGCTGATCATGCCTTGCTGGCCCAGCTTGCGCGCGACGACCGTCCCTCCCTCGATCGGCAGATGCGAGCCGCTGAAAACATCGAACTGGTAGACCCAGGCCTTGGCTTGCGGCTGGCAGGGTGCGCTGTCCGGTACGTTGGCGATCACGCGCAGCACGCCCAAGTGCTGCTCGGGGTCGAGGGTCACGCGTTCGCCGGAACCGGGCTCGGTGTCCAGGTTCAGGTACCAGCCGTCGCTCTGCGTCCAGTCCACTGCCCGGACACTGACGGTGCGTTCATCCAGGCCTGACACGAAAAGCTGCTGCTGCACCATGCGGGCCGATCCTTGCAGCTGTCCCGGCCCTTGTCCACCCAAATCGTCGCGGAAGGTATAAACCGATTGCACGGATTTATCGTCGACATCGGACAGACCCAGCAGTTTGCCGGTAGCCACGGTGACCAGTGATACCTGCCGGTTGCCGATGCGTTGCAGCGTCAATTCCGGCCGGGTAGTGACCGGTTGCGCCCGTCCGCCATAGTCAAGGCGGGCGAGCAGCGTAGCCGTACCGGTATCGATATCGAAGCGCCAGACATTGCCGAGTAAATCGCCGCCGTACAGACGCGCGGCCGTGTTGTCGAGCGTGTTGTCTACCCACGCATTGAGCTGCGCAAGACCGGCGGGTGCCGATGCACTGCCGGACCCGGTATCGATGCGCGACAACAGCTCACCACTCCATGCATCCAGCACGAACAGCATGCCATGCCCGTTGCCTGGGTTGACATTCGCATAGCCGGATGCGATGACAACCACCCAGCGACCGTCGCGACGCTTGGCAATCAAGGGGCGGCCCATTGCGAGGCCCAGATTGGGTTCGCGATTCACGTCGAATTGCCAGAGCAATGCAGGACGGTCAGGCTGGGTCACGTCGAGCGCATAGTAGGCACGGCCACCCGCGCCAAGGCCGCTGACGACCAGAGTGCGCCACTGCGCCGCGGCACAGCTGGCCGCCGGCATCGTCGGGCAGATGTCGCCGGCAATCGGCGTGCCATCGTTCAGGTAGCGGAAATCATTTGACCAATTGCTGTCCGCGATGTGCCACAGATCCGGCAATACCGACGACGGCATGAAGGCCCATTGCTCTTGCCCGTTCGTCGCATCAAACGCGTGCAGCATGCCATCATTGGCTGGCAGGTAAACCATGCGCCGCCGGTTCGCGGCAAGCACGTCGCGAAATTCACCGTAATTGTCGTCGGCATAGCGAAAGGGCGGCTGGCCGACATGCAATGGCGATGCATTGGTGGCTGCTCCCATCACATGCTCGCGCCGCCGGAACAGGCGCAGCATGTGATCGGGCTGGTCTTCGTTGCCGCGCTGGCCGCGCAGGTAGTCGACAAGGCGGCGTCCGTTGGCCTGGGGCTGTTGTGCCGCGTCCATCGTGGCGCATTGCGACAGCCGGCGCGTGCCGTTGCCCGGGCACAGATTGTTGAAGAGCGCCTGTTCGCCACCATTCATGACGCTCCAGCGAAATTCTTTCAGTCCGCTGGCGCTGGTGGCCGATGGCATCAGCAATAGGCGCGTATCGCTGTCGCCGTCGCTCATCCGGTCGAGCAAGCTGGCGGCCGACCATTCGAGCTGCAGCGACAGGTTGCCGGCGCTGGCCGAGATGCGGCGGGCTTCGAGATCGCCATCCCAGAACACCGTCCGGTAGCGCGCCGCATACAGCAAGTCTTCGCCGGGCACCGGTTGCTGGCTGCTGGTCGCAGCCGACGAAGCGGCACCGACGCTGGCGCGTATCCCTTCCATGGCCGAGCCGAGTGCGCGCGCCAGCGCCTCGGGGCTGCGCGCGCTGAAATAACGGCCACCGCCATTGACGGCAGCATGCCAGAGATCATCGATGCGCTCGCCCCCCGGGAAAAAAATCGGGTCCGGCCAGTCCAGCCTGCCGTCGACGATGGCGCGAAAATCGCCAGCGGCAGCGGTGTCGTAATCTTCACTGTAGCGCAGCGTCCCGCTCGCGCCGAGGCCCAGCGTATAGGTTGTCATCCGCTGGTGGCCATCTCCCGCCTGCCCGGACATTGCAGGAACATTGTTGGCGCACAGGTCGACACTGGCGCCACAATTGGCGAATGCCGCTTGTCTGAGATCGGTGTTTGCGTAGTACGCAGCCACGTCCGCCAGCGTATTGATGCGAGGCCCCCGGCCTGACGGCGGCGAGAATGACGATACCGTGATGGCCAGCGAGCCGATCGCATCGATGAGTGGCCGGCTGGCTATGCTGCCGGCCGATGCGGGCGCAATGATGGTGATGACGTTGACGTCGGCAACCGCGCGATAGCCTCCGATATTGATGACGGAGGCCAGCCGACGTGCCAGCTGCGCCGCATCGGCTGGTGCAGTGGCGGCGCTGGCATGCAAAACACCAATGGCCCGGGCCGTGATCGGTTTACCATCCACACTGACACCGCTGATCAGCGTGTAAGCCGGTGGCGATGCGTTGTTGATCGTGGAAATGGTCAGTGTCGCGACCCGCACATCCGTGCCCGGCATGCCGTCAAACATGGGACGTGGCAAGCCATGATCCTGGTTGCCAACGTCGCTGTTGCCATCCAGTTTGCGCGGACCGTAGTCTGCGGTCTCGCCATCGTCGTTCCAATAGCCATCCGTCGACAGCAGCGTGAAGTTTTGCTGGCATGAATACTTTACCGGGTCGTCAGCATCCCGCAGCAATTTCCCGGCATATAGCCGTCCGGCCTTGGCCAGCGCTCCACGCAAAGGCGTGCCACTGACGGGCACCGCCACATACAACTTGTCGTAGAAAGCTTTGCGATGGCTTGCATCGAAATCACGTATCGGCAAAAAACCGATGCGGCTCATGTCAACACCCGTCTCGCTGGTGGTTGAATAGCCGATGCGCATGCGCTCATCGAATTGTGCAAACGCGCGGCCGATGACCGTTTTCATCATCAGCATGCGCGTTCGGTAGTAGCTATACCAGTTGGCGAAGTTTTGGCGCTCGTCGCTGCCATTCCTGCCCGACGCGACGCCGACGATCATCTTGCGCCAGTGCGACGCACCCGGAGTGCCGGGATCGATCGCCGTATCCTTGCAGTGATCGTTATCGCTGTTGTCGCCGAGGCGTTCTGGCTGCGTACCGGTGTAGATGAGGTAGTAGGCCGCGCCCGGAAGGTTCGCCATGCCTGGCCCCGGCGTACAGCTGCCGGCATCGGACCAGCAATCCGACGTGTAGGTAGCGCCTGTGGTGGTCGCAGGTGTCGCCGGGTATGTGCTGGCGCTGCGCCATGGCATGAACCCGGTCGCGAGATCGACCCTGATGGAATCGGATTGAAATCCGTCGTACAAAGCCGCGTTGAAGTTCTGTGGCGGATAAGGCTGTCCGCCACTGTCCACCGGCAGTGCATAACTGATCGCGGGGTTGTAGTAAATCTTGTTGCAGGCACTGCTGCGATAGCCAGCGGCATTCTCATAGCCATGCGCAACGACGTCATCACCAAGATAGCTCCACTGCATGCTGCCCGAGTCGTCGAGGATGAAATACAGGTTGGGCTTGACGACCGAGGCCGCCAGAAAGCGCAAGGGCGCAGTGCTGATTTCATTCACTGCCACAGCGCTTGCCGGCGCAGTCGCAGGTAACGACGTTTGTGATTGCGCCAAGGTTGCCGACGCCACCGCGAACGCCGCACAACCTGAAAAGAGTCGCCAGCCCGTCATGGATGTACCAGCACTTGCGTGAATACCGTCGCATTGCGCGGACCGCGGACGCGCGTCGTCACGCGGTAATAGACGCGCTCACCAGGGGAAAAGCGCAGCGCAGCGCCATAGCCGAGCTGACCCCTGCTTCCGCTGCCACCCTGCGCCGGCTGATACGACAGGCAGCTATTGCCACCGCCCTGCGTTGCGCCGGCTTGCCGGCACATGCGATGGATTGTGAAACGTACGCGATTACCTGCACCGTCGACCGCCAATGCAGGTGCAGCCGACACGCAGCGGGTCACGCCGCGCCCCGCGCAACCATCGTCATCCCAGTCGACACCGACGGTGGCTGCCGTACCTGTGGTGGCCGCGCCGGTGACGAGCAGACCATCGGGTACGCTGGCGTAGTAGCCCAGCGCCGGTTGGTCCGTCAGCAGCGACACCGTGGCCGGGGATGCCGATTGAGCGGCCAGCCAGGCAATGGCCGTCTCCGTGCCTGCGTCGGCGCCGAGCACCGCCGATTCACGAAATGCCGCGTTGCCAGCCAATCGCAAATCGGTGCCGACCATGCGCGCCAGAGCGAGCGCGGCGACGCTCATGGCGACCATCAGGGTCAGCGTCACCACCAAGCTGCCGCCATGGGCGCCGCTTGCATCCATGGTGGCCGGTGACATGATGAAGGAGGTGACGGCCTGCGGCTTCATGTATCGCTCCACAGTAAGTTGCGCAACGGGATCTCGGCCTCAATCACCCGATAACGGAAGCAATTTGCATTGACCGCCGTCCCGATCGACAAGCTGACCGGCCCCAGTTGTCCAGTGGCTGCATCACCCGCCGTCCAGGTGGGTGTGCTCGCATCGCAATCACCGTCCTTGCGCTGCGCGCTGCGCATGACGATGGCAATGCGCACGGCAAGCACGCGCTGCCAGTCGCCGGCTTCGCCAACGATGCCATTCCCGTCCGCATCGATGATGTCGTCGGTCCATCGGCTCACAGCCGGCACCGGCTGCGCACCAGGGCGCGCATCAATGCCGTATTGCGCCTGCAGGTTGACGATGTTGCTGGCCAGGGCATTCGACGACCATTTGCCGGTGGCGATATCAAATTGGCCTTGCTGAAGGGTGGCATCGGAGCCGACCGAAAAGCGCAATCGGTGCAAGGTACCGAGGTTGACCAGCGCACTCCCTGACGCATACGCGCCAGCCGGTACCGCCTGGTTGGGCAGCGCGGCCGGTTCGATGCGATAGGCGCCTATGGGTATCACCGCTGCCTGCAGCAATAGGCAACGCTGGATGCCGGCCTGCTGCAGCATCAGCCAGTCACCGGGCAGGACGCCGAAGGTACTGTCGACGGAGAGGCCAGCACTGCCTTGTGCATAGGCGGCGATCAGGCGCGCTGCAGGCAAGGACTGCGCCTTGCCGGTGGCCAGCAGTTCGATCGTGTCTGGCGCACTGGCAATGCCATTCACGATGAGCATCGGCTGCAGCGGCAAAGCCGGCCCCAGTGCGGCGCCGGTCGCGCGCGTCAGGTCACAGCGCAATGCATCCGGCGGACCGAGGCCGTTACCCGCCATGCGCAGCTCCCGTACCAGCGACAGCATCCCGAACGTACCATCGACATTCGCTTCGGCCATACCCGACACGGATTTGCGACGTGCGTCAAACAGCACACCGACCTTCAACACAACGGCCATCACCACCAGGCCAACGGCCAGCCCGACCATCATCTCGGCCAGGCTGTTGCCAGCGATGGGAATGGCAAGATGACGACCGATGGAAGACGGGCGGTTCATGTGCATCATCAATCGGCAATCATCGCCTGGACCTGCAACTGGTGCGGGTGACGATCCGCCGGCGCTTTCCAGTACAAGGTGATGGCGACATGACGTTGCGCGTCGATGCTGACGATCGGCTGCATTGCAGCGGTCCCGGTGCCTGGCAAGCGCGACTGCACGTCAGCGAGCCAGGCCTGGTAATCGCTGGCGTTCGCATCGCCAAAGCGCGACTGCAGCGATCCCACTGAGCGATCGCCAGTCCACATCCGTGCCACCAGCGCCGACGCAAGCTGGCTGGCTTCGTTGCGGTACTGCGCATTGGCCGATTCCGCCAGCGCGGAAGACAACAGCTTGAGCAGGGCCAGCATGCCGACCGAAAACAGCAGCAAAGAGAGCAGGGCATCGACCAGTGATCCGCCCTGCATGCCGCACCGGTCGCGCCACCTGCTTCCCACGGGCGAGCGAGCGGGATGAATGCCGGGCTTGAGCATCAGATACATGACAGCGGCTGACCCGCAGTGACCAACGGGTCACACCATCTGACCATGCCACTCGCACTCAGCAGAACAACCAGTCGCGGCACAGTCGCATCGTTGGCATCCACGATATCTATGCGACTGACTTCGGAACCATTGCCAATGGCCGGCGCCGCACCCACGGCGTTGAAGGTCACTTGTGCCGGCAATTGGCTGCCCGCCTGCACGGGCGCCGACAATGCAGGGGCATTTTTGGCAAGGGTCGCGCCCCATCGCGCATCGTGCTCGGACGATGCATCAACGCCACGCAGTCGGCGCGGGCAACTGGCTGTGACGGTCACGCATCCCAGCACCCACACAGCATGGCCTTGCGCGTCGCCGAACGTCACCCGCACTTCCTGGTTGCGCGCGAGGGCTTCGCTGCGCGCTGCCTGCAACGCGGAGACCAGTGCATTGGCCCCGTTGCGAACAGCCAGCGTACGCATCCAGTGCGCCATCGACGGCACGCCAAGCACCACTATGACGACGGCAACAAACAGCGTGATCAGTAGTTCGATCAGGCTTAAAGCTTCACAGCGCATGCGAAGCCGGGCAACAGGATGAACGGGGCTCAGCATCCCGCCATCCGTTTCTCTACCCAGCAGTTGGCAGGGGCATCGCCCCAACCCGCCGGCAAGGCCGTCGTGCGCTGCGCGCCAAGATGATCGAGCGTGTAGCCGAAATTCGCCATCGCTCCATCGCCGCGCCCCGATGCGGATAGCAGGAAAGACTGCCCGTCCGTCGGCACCACGCAATTGAAAGTGAACTGTCCGGCCGGTGGCAAAGCAACGCCGCAGGACGTCGTTCCGCCGGACGCATAGCTGCGATGGTCCTGGTAAAACTGCTCAAGCCGCATGCCGGTCAGCAGCAGGCCACTCGTCGCTTCGGGTATGCGCGAGCGCAATATGTGGTCACGATAAGAGGGTACCGTGGTGACGGCAATGAGGGCGGCGATGACCAGTGCGACCATCAATTCGATCAGGCTGAATCCTGTGTGAAGGCGTGCGCCTGCACACCGCATCGATGCGGCATGGCGGCAGGCAGCAAAGAATCCATACGGCATGGCGGACGATTACGCGTGTTCAGGCAATGCCAGAGCTTGCGCTTCGTGCAGGAAAACTGAGGGATTGTTAGCGCTGGCACTAACACTTCATACGGTCAACCGTTCACCGCTGAAGTGTTCGTAAGGAGATCAGGAGCGTGGCGCTGTGCTGTCATGCCGCCCATGCGGCGCAGCGAAAGGAAAGAGAAAAGGTGACGCGAATCAGGCAGCTTCGAGTTCTTCCTGTTCGACCATGCAGGCTTCGATCACGCGCAGGTCATTGTCACGCGCGAAGTCACGCAGGAACAGGTAAGCCAGCGGCTCGAGTTCATGGATGCGCGCATCAACCACGACGGAACGCACGCCTTCGACCAGACCCGGCATCACGTATGGGGAATAGCGGAGGTGGCGATCGAAGCCGGGTTCGGCATCGGGGTGGAAACGGCTCATGATGCCGCACAGGCGATCGGCCCAGTCGCTGGGACGGAATTGGCGACCGGCGATGGTCAGGCCCTGAATGATGAAATCGGTGGGAGTGATCGTCGATTCAATGTTCGGGTTTGCCATTTTTGCCGTACTTTCCTTGAGCCCTGTCGGTGGAAATTGCGGCCGCTCTGCGGCGGCGCAACAAAGTCCACATCTTACCGGACGCAGGGGGTGTTCCTCAAGGAGAACTACGAAACTCCAGCAAAATGGTCGGATTTGTCGGCCATTCTGGCGCGATTCAGCCCAGCCAGTTGGCCACCGAGACCATCAGAAGTAGCAAAATCCATAACAAAAGCGCACGCCAAATCAATCCGACGGTGCTTTGCAGCGAACGCACTGACGGTTCGTCGCCCGGCAGGACATCGATGTCGGCGCCCGGCTCCAGTACCGTGACGTCAACGCTAGGCAGATTGGGGGCGTATTCGGCCGGCGTGCCCAGCCTCACCCCCATGGCACCGCCACCGGCCGACAGGATGATGCCAACCGACTCATCGTGCCACCGGCGCGCGAAATTGCGCCACGCATAAACCGAGTCCTCGAAGTTGCCGACGATCGCAAACGCGATTGCGGTCAGGCGTGCCGGCAGCCAGTCGATGTAGTAAAACGCCCGCGCAGCGAAGCGGCCAAAGCCTTCCTGTCGCAGATGCTCGGGCTCGTTCCAAGCGCGGGCCAGGTACTCGGCCACGCGGTACAGCACGGCGCCGGCCGGGCCGAACGGCATCAGCAGCCAGAAGAACACGCCGAACACATTGCGGTGCGTCGTGACCAGCGCATTCTCGACGGCCAGCCGTGCGACTTCCTTCGCGTCCATGTCGACGGTGTCGGCCTTGGTCCACTCCGTCAGCAGACGGCGCGCCTCGGGCAGTTCGCCCGCATTCAGCGCGAGCTGTATCGACGTGAAGTAGTGGCTATAGTGGCGGAAGCCCAGCGTCAGGTAGACGATGGCGATCGACCAGGCCAGTTGCGCGACCGGCCCCAGCAGCGCCAGCAACCAGTAGATGAGCAGCGTCGGCATGAACAGCACCGATAGCATCACCAGCCAGGCCAGGCGGCCGTGCTCGGGACGGCCGGCATTGAAACTGTGTTCGACGCGGGCGGCGAAGGCGACGATCCAGCCGTAGAGCGCGTTGTCTTTGCGAAGCGGCCAGAACTGCTCGGCGAGCAGGACGACCAGGATCGGGAAGAGAGTCATGAAAGGCCGGACGCGAAGGATGAAATATCAGGAATGGTTTCGTAAGATAACGCAGTGAGTGCCGGGAATCAAACTTCGGACGCACTGCTCAGTCGCCGTCAGCGCCCTCGGCCCGCAGGAAGTGATACAGGTTGCGCAGCATCGCCGCCGTCGCCCCCCAGATGAAATAGCGCTCCCAAGGCATCGCATAAAAACTTCGGCGGCCCGGGCGATTCGGGAATTCGGCGCTGCGGCGCTGGTGGTTGGCGCCGTCCATCAGGAAATCCAGCGGCACTTCAAAGATCTCGGCCACCTCGAATTCGTCGGCGGCGAGCTCGAATGGCGGATGCACCAGCGCGACCACCGGCGTCACCTTGAAGCCGGTGCCGGTCTGGTAGTCCGGCAGGCTGCCGATGACCTCGATATGTCGGCGCGACAGACCGATCTCTTCCTCGGTCTCGCGCAGCGCGGTGGCGATCGCATCGTCGTCGTCCGGGTCGACGCGCCCGCCGGGGAAACTGATCTGCCCCGCATGGTCATGCAGGTGCGCGGTGCGCATCGTCAGCAGCATGCGCAGACCCTGGTCGCGCACCACCAGCGGCACCAGCACGGCGGCCGGCACCGCTGGACGACCGGAGAAATTCTTTTCGTCTTCGTCGCCGAACTCGGGCGACCACGCCACCGGCGCGCGGAAGCGCTCGCGCAGCCAGTCGGGCACCAGTTGCGCCGCCGGTACCGGCGGCTCGCCGGCCAGTGCGTCGATTTGCGCGAGGGTGGGGTCGATGATCTTGTGCTTCATGCCGCGTGCTTCATTCAACGTTCGTCAGTGTCTTGCCGCTGCATCGTAGCGCAGGGCCACCTTTGATTCAGGTAAGGATGAAAGGCAAAAAGAAAAGGGCACCCTCGGGTGCCCTTGTTCTTCGCGAGTCGCGAAAATTACTCCGCTGCGGCGCCGGCAGTGCGACGGGTCGGCAGCTTTTCGCGGATACGTGCGGACTTGCCCGAACGCTCACGCAGGTAGTACAGCTTGGCGCGACGGACGTCACCGCGGCGCTTCACTTCGATCGACGCGATCAGCGGCGAGTACAGCTGGAAGGTACGCTCGACGCCTTCGCCCGACGAGATCTTGCGGACGATGAAATTCGAGTTCAGGCCACGGTTGCGACGCGAGATCACGACGCCTTCGTATGCCTGCACGCGCTTGCGGTTACCTTCAACCACGTTCACGTTGACGATAACGGTGTCGCCCGGTGCGAATTCGGGGATGTTCTTGCCGAGGCGGGAAATTTCTTCCTGCTCGAGTTGCTGGATCAGATCCATGTCTTTTCTCCTGAACCATCTTGCCGGCGCTGTCTGTGCGTTGTGCCCGGTAGAGGATGGGGTTAACAAAATCAGGCGATGCCTGAGCTTACTGCTTGCTGCGTTGCTGCTACTGCTCAACCTGCCTGGTACTTCTTCAGCACGGCTTCATCCACCTTGCCGAGCAAACCTTCGCTGCGTGCCTTGTCGATCAACTCGGGGCGCTTGGCCAGCGTCGCCTTCAGCGCCTGCTCGCGCCGCCACTTCGCAATCTCGCCGTGGTGGCCGCCGAGCAGCACGGATGGCACCGCTTCTCCTTCGTACACTTCCGGTCGCGTGTAGTGCGGGCAATCGAGCAAGCCGTTGACAAAACTGTCTTCGACCGCTGATGCATCATCATTCAACACGCCCGGCAGCAAACGGATCACGGCATCCATCAGCGCCATCGCCGGCAGCTCGCCGCCGGACAGCACGAAATCGCCGAGGCTGATCTCTTCATCAACACAGCGATCAATCAGACGCTGGTCGACGGCTTCGTAACGACCGCACAACAACACCAGCCCGGGCTCTGCTGCCAGCTGCACCACCTTGCGATGGTCCAGCGGCGCGCCCTGCGGCGACAGGTAGATCGTGCGCGGTTTCTGCAAACCTGCTTGCTGCTGCCTCGCTTTGGCGGCCGTGATGGCGGCTTCCAGCGGTGCGGCCATCATCACCATCCCGGGGCCGCCGCCATACGGGCGGTCATCCACGGTGCGGTGCTTGTCGCTGGTGAAATCACGCGGATTCCATAGCGTCAGACTTGCCATGTCCTGCTCGAAGGCGCGCCGCGTGATGCCGGATGCGGTCAGCGCCGTAAACATCTCGGGGAACAGCGTGATCACGTCGAACTGCATCGCTCTCCCCTGCTGCGGGACTTGCATCCCTTCGGAGCGGGTGCGATCAGTAATCGCGTTCCCAATCCACTTTTATTTTCTTGCCTGCCTGGTCGACTTCCGACACGAAGCGATCGACGAACGGTATCAACAGTTCCTGCGCCTTGTCCGCACCTTGCGCGGGCACCTCCACCCGGAGTATCGGATGAGCGCCATTGTCGATCAGGCCTGCGACCGTACCGAGCGCGTCACCACGCAGGTTTTCGACCCCATGACCGATCAGGTCAATCCAATAGAACTCGTTATCGTCCAGCGGCGGGAAATGCGCCCGGCGAACCTGTACCGTGGCGCCTTTCAGCAACTCGGCAGCGTTACGGTCAGCCACGCCGACCAATTGCGCGACGATGTCCTCGCCCTGCGGGCGCACCTGCATCGCATCGACATCGCGGAGCGCTGGTTTATCCAGCCACCAGGTCTTCGCGTGCAGCAGTGCGCTGGCTTCGGACGAATAAGGCCGGAGCCTGACCCATCCATGAATGCCGTAGGCACCCGTTATGTGTGCCACCAGCACCAGATCATCGGGAACCGGAATTCCCGCGGTACTGCTTAATGCCAAATCAGGCAGCTTTCTTGCCGTTGGACTTCACCAGACGCTCGACGGTCGGCGACAGTTGCGCGCCAACGCCTGTCCAGTAGCTCAGGCGGTCTTCCTTGATGCTGAAGCCCTGTGCCTGGCCAGCAGCGATCGGGTTGTAGAAGCCGATGCGCTCGATGAAGCGGCCATCGCGACGGTTACGCGAATCGGTTGCGACGATGTTG
>JBDKLN010000015.1:0-12395 GCA_039806045.1 Pseudomonadota bacterium | reverse complement strand
CGCGCTACCTGTTCCATGCGCTGCAGATGGCCTCGGCCTACCTGAGCCAGATGGCGCCGGCGTCAACCATCTCCAACTGCGCGACTTACCAGACCGCTGATTCGCTGCGCTGGCTGACGCATACTGCTTACCGCACGAAGGAATTGTCGAAGACCTTCGGCGACATCGGCCTTGGCCAGGATGAGCGCCGCTACTGGGAACAGGACGCTGCCTGGCAGGGCTTCCGCGAGCTGGTCGAAAAGGCGCTGGTGGCCTGGGACTGGGCGGAGTGCTTTGTCGCGTTCAGCCTCGTGATCCGTCCCGCCGTCGAAGAATCGGTGCTGCGCGCGCTCGGACAGGCCGGACGCCATAACGGCGATACCCTGATCGGCATGCTGACGGATGCGCAGCTGGTCGATGCCGATCGCCATCGCCGCTGGTCCGGCGCGCTGGTGCGCTTCAGCCTGGACAGCAGCAGCGGCAACGACAGCAATCGCGAGGTGCTGAAGGCGCTGGTGGCGAAGTGGGAGCCGCTGGCCGATGCAGCCATCGACGCCTATTGCGGCGCGTTGCCGGATGCCCCCGGCGCCGCAGAGAAAGCCAAGGCGGCGACGCGCAAATTCCGCGCGTCGATCGGACTGTAAACCGGACAGTAAAGCGGAGCAGGGCGGTACCGTCACCCGGTGCCGCCCGATCATCTTCATGGACTATCAGGTCGAGATCGAGGGCGGCGCGACGTTTGACGTCGATCCTTCCGAAGACAGCCTGCTGCGCGCCGCACTGCGTGCCGGCACCGGCTTTCCGCATGAATGCAGCGTCGGTGGTTGCGGCGCCTGTCGCTATGATTTGCTCGAAGGCGAAGTCGAGGACTTGTGGCCGGAAGCGCCCGGGCTGAGCGAGCGCGATCGCAAGCGTGGCAAGCGGCTGGCCTGCCAGACCCGGCCGCGTGGCGACTGCAAGGTGAAAGTCCGGTGCGACCCATCCTATGTGCCGCCGATCAGGCCGGAGCGTATCGATTGCGTGCTGACTCGACGGCGCATGCTGACCGACGATATGGCAGAGCTGAGCTTCGAAGCGACACGACCGGTGGCCTTCCTGCCGGGGCAGTATGCATTATTGCGTTTGCCGGGCATTCAGGGCTTGCGTGCGTATTCGATGAGCAACGTGGCCAATGGTTCATGCACGCTGCAGTTCATCGTCAGGCGCACTGCCGGCGGCGCCGGCAGTCGCTTGCTGGTCGACCGGATGGCATTGGGCAGCAGCGTGACGATTGATGGGCCGAATGGTCATGCCTACCTGCGCGAGCAGACCGCGCGTCCACTGGTATGCATTGCGGGCGGGTCGGGACTGGCGCCTATGCTGTCGGTCGCAACCCGAGCTGCAGCGCTTGGCATGTCGATGGATTTTTTCTTTGGGGGACGCAGCGCCGGTGACATGTGCGCGCGCCCCTTGCTGACATTGTTGCCGGGCTTCGGGTCCCGGCTTCGCTTGCATGAGGTCGTGTCAGGGCCGGACAGCAGCGCTTGGAGCGGCGCCACCGGATGGGTGCACGAGGCGGTCGAGCGGCTGGTGAACGCCGACGCACGCGAGCGCGAATATTATTTCGCCGGGCCGCCGGCCATGATCGAGGCTTTGCAGGAAATGCTGATGGTCCGGTTGCAGGTGCCCTACGAGCAGATTCACTTCGACCGCTTCATCTGAGCGCGCCGCTTTCGCCGACGCGCTCGCATGCGTCCGACTGCAGTATGCTCCGCACAGGCAGCAATGCAGTCGGCAAAGCCGGATCCGCAACACCGCTTTGCTGTCCTGCAGCATAACAACCAGACGGGGAGGGGACGATGCGCAAGCAAGACCCTGTGACGGGGAACGGTCGGCAGGCTGCGGCAACGCGTGCCGACAAGGGCAAGCAGTGGAGCGGCGCCGACATCAAGGTGCCCGACATCGAGGACCTGGCCAAGCGCCTGCGATTCGCACCACAGCAGGGGCGCATCTGGCTCGATGACCAGCGGATGATGCTGATGCACATCAGTAATCTGGGCTCCTTGCGGCAAGAGCTGATCGAAGGCATGGGCAAGGAACGTGCACGCGGCCTGATTACCCGCATCGGCTACCAGGCCGGGGCACGCGACGCGCAAATGTCGCGCAAGGTTCGCGCGAACCGCAGCACCTTCGATGACTTCCTCGCGGGCCCGCAGCTGGTATCGCTCGAGGGCATCGTCTTCTGCGAGCCGCTGGCGCTGCACATCGATGTCGAGAAGGGCGAGTACTTCGGCGATTTTCACCTGGTCGACTGTGCCGAGGCTGAAGCGCACATGGCGTCCTATGGCATCGGCAACGAAGGTGTGTGCTGGATGCTGGTCGGTTATGCGTGCGGCTATACCAGCGCCTTCATGGGGCGCCCCATCCTGTGGCGTGAATGCGAATGTCGCAGCATGGGCCATGAAAAATGCCGTGTCATCGGCAAGCCGGTCGAAGAATGGGAAAATGCGGAAGACGATTTGCGCTTCCTGCAGATCGGCGATTTCGTCAAATGGTCGACCAGTGATTCGTCGGCCAGCAAGACCGGAACGGCGGGCATACGTCCGACGCAAGCGGTGGATGCCCGTACCGAATTCGGCATGGTCGGCATTTCAAGTGGATTCAACACGGCCGTCCACATGGTCAAGAAGGTGGCCCCGACCGAGGCCACCGTGCTCTTTCTCGGCGAGAGCGGCGTCGGCAAGGAAATCTTTGCGCACAACCTGCACCAGCTGAGTGATCGCAGCGACAAGCCCTTCATCGCCGTCAACTGCGCGGCCATACCGGAACACCTGATGGAGTCCGAGCTGTTCGGCGTGGAAAAAGGCGCCTATACCGGTGCCACGATGTCGCGCCCCGGTCGCTTCGAACGGGCCGATGGCGGCACGCTGTTCCTTGATGAGATTGGCACGCTGAGCTATACCGCGCAGGGCAAATTGTTGCGCGCGATTCAGGCCAGCGAAATCGAGCGCGTCGGCGATTCCAAGACACGCAAGGTCAATGTGCGCCTGATTGCGGCGACCAACGTCAACTTGCGGGAAGCGGTCAAGGCCGGCACTTTCCGCGAAGACTTGTTCTTCCGCTTGAATGTCTTCCCGATCAAGGTGCCGCCATTGCGGCAGCGGCGCGATGACATTCCGCTGATGATGAATTGGTTCTTGCAGCGTTTCGCGAAGAAGCACAAGAAGACCATCACGGGCTTCCGCGAACGGGCCGTCGATGCATTGATCGCTTACGATTGGCCCGGCAATGTGCGCGAGCTGGAGAACATGATCGAGCGCGCCGTGATCCTGGCCGAAGAGGGCGGGGCACTGGACATCGGCCACCTGTTTACGTCCGGCGAAGAAATCGACTTCCCGTCATTCACGATCAACAAGACCGGCCGCATTGCCATCGAGGCCAGTGAGGAACCCACGGATTTGCCCATTTTGCCGGCGTCGAAAATCATCGCCAGCCTGGAAGAGGCCGAGCTGGCCATGGTACGGACGGCATTGAAGGAAAGCCATGGCAACTTGTCGAAGGCTGCGCGCAAGCTGGGCATTACCCGCGCCAAGCTCGCCTACCGGATGCAGAAATACGGGATCAGTGCCGACTGAATCCGGGACCGTTTGGATTTCCCGGCGTTTGCCTGCGCCAGCTGGCCCTGTTCAGGGGGCTGCGACCGTCGTCTGAGTCTCGTCGGCCATCAGCGCGCGGGCCGCCAGCGTGAAGTCGGCATCGGCGATGCCGGTCAGCGCCAGCGGGCGCGCGTCAGCATAGCGAATGAAATTGCGATGGATGGAGCGCAGGTAGGATGGGTCATAGTGCTCGACCAGCAAGGCTTCCACCATCGCGGCGGTGTGCCCATCCCGCGCCATTTGCGTCCAGCGATTGATTTTTTCGTGGCCATGCAACTGCACCAGATGCCCGAGCTGCGTGGCCAGCAAGCCGGTGTCGTCGACCAGGTGCGGATAGTCTTCGATCAGCAGCGCGACGCGCTCAGCGGTGGCTGTGTCGACCCGCACGCAGCCTGACGCCCGAATACGCTCCATCAGTTTGTCGGGCACGCGGACGTCGCCAATCTTCTTGCTCTCCGATTCGACATAGACCACGCGCTCCGGCGACAGACGCCGCAAGACGTCCCACAGGCGGCTCTCGAACATCTTCTGCGACGGCTGCGGCGCGGTCGGCAGGCCGCCGAGTACGGAGCCGCGATGATTCGCCAGTTGTTCGAGGTCCAGTACTTGCGCGCCTTCGCGGGCCAGCACGTGCAGCAGGCGGCTCTTGCCGCTGCCGGTGGTGCCGCAGACGGCGCGGAAGGTGAATCGATCCGCGAGTTCGTCCAGTTTCGCGATCACAGTGCGCCGGTAGGCCTGGTAGCCGCCTTCGAGCTGCGATACCGGCCAGCCGATGCGCGCGAAGATATGCGCGACCGCCCCGCTGCGGTTGCCGCCGCGCCAGCAATAGACCAGCGGCTTCCATTCCTTGGGCATCGCGAGGAAGCGCCGCTGCAGGTGCAGGCCGATGTTCTGCGACACCAGCGCCGCACCGATCTTGCGTGCCTCGAACGGGCTGACCTGGCGATCCAGCGTGCCCACATGTGCGCGTTGTTCGTCATCGAGCACGGGGCAATTGATCGCACCCGGGATATGGTCGTGCGCATACTCCGAAGGCGAGCGCACGTCGATGATGCAATCGTAGTGATCGAGCGCGGGCAGCGCTTCGTCGGCCCCGACCAACGCCGGATATTTCATCGCTGCCTTCATTAACGCTCCGCCTTCAGCATGGGCTTCAGGGTCGGCCAAACGTTGCGCAACAGGGTCGATTGCGCATCGCGATTCGGATGGATGCGGTCCGGCTGGAACCAGCGCTCGGTATCGTCGAGCCCGGCCAGCAGGAAAGGCACCAGCTTCACGCCTTTTTCCTTGCCCACCTCCGCATACATCGCGGCGAAGCGCCGGCTGTAGTCGGGTCCATAGTTCGGTGGCACTTGCATGCCAACCAGCAGCGTGCGCGCGCCGGACTTCGATGCGAGCGCGACCATGTCGCGCAGGTTGGCGCGGGTCGCGGCCAGCGATAGTCCGCGCAAGCCGTCGTTGCCGCCGAGTTCGAGGATCAGGATCGCCGGCTTGTGCTGTGCCAGTAATGCCGGCAGGCGTGCCTTGCCACCGGCCGTGGTTTCGCCGCTGATGCTGGCATTGACCAGTGTTGCATCGAACTTGTCGTCGCGCAGCTGTTGCACCAGCAGGCTGGCCCATCCGGTGCCGCGCGGCAGTCCGTACTCGGCCGACAGGCTGTCGCCGAGCAGCAGCAGTGTTTTTGATGCAGAATGGGCGGGCAGTGCGACTGCCCACAGGCAGCTGGCCAGCAGGCAGTACGACAGCATTCCGTTCAAGCGCCGGGCCAGGACCCGCGCGAACAGTCCCTTCATTCGATCCTGCATGCAATCACACTCCACGACAAAGACAGCTTCGGCCTCGCCCGCCATCGAAGTCATCGGCCTCGGCAAGACCGTGACCGACGCCAGTGGCGAACTGACCATTCTTCAGGACGTGCATTTTACCGTGCCGACCGGCGCCACCATGGCGCTGGTCGGTGCTTCCGGCTCGGGCAAATCGACCTTGCTGGGCTTGCTGGCCGGACTTGATACGCCGACCTCGGGTACGGTGCGCATCGACGGCATTGACCTGTATGCGCTGGACGAAGACGGGCGTGCCGGGCTGCGCAAGGCAAAGCTGGGCTTCGTATTCCAGTCCTTTCAGTTGCTGGCCCACCTGACGGCGCTGGAGAACGTGATGCTGCCGCTGGAGTTGCGCGGCGATTCCAACGCGCGCGCGAAGGCCGAGGCGATGCTCGGTCGTGTCGGCCTCGGCCAACGCCTGAAGCACTATCCGAAATACCTGTCAGGCGGTGAGCAGCAGCGCGTGGCGTTGGCCCGGGCCTTCGTCAGCGAGCCGCCCTTGCTGCTGGCGGATGAGCCGACCGGCAGCCTGGATGCGGCGACTGGCGAGGCGGTGATTGACTTGATGTTCAGCCTCAACCGGGAACAAGGCTCGACGCTGGTGTTGGTCACGCACGATCCTTCGATCGCAGCGCTGTGCGAGCGACGCCTGACCTTGCATGCGGGGCGGCTGGTGGAAGATGTGGCGGTCTGACGGCCGCATGACACAAAGCCGCTTTGTCGCCGGTAATCATGCGCTCGCAGGCCGTGACCCGGCGACTTCCGTTACCAATCGGTTCAGCGCTGACCGGATGTAAGGCAGCAGTTCACCGGCGGTCACGCCGACCGGGCCGATGCCGGCCGCAACCATGTCGTCGGCCGCCGCGCCGTGCAGCCAGGCTGCGGCCAGCGCAGCTTCCCACGCCGGCCATCGCTGGGCCAGCAGCGCGCCGCACAGGCCTGACAACACATCGCCGCTACCTGCGGTGGCCAGCGCAGGGTTGCCGGTGCCGTTGATGACGATGCGACCGTCCGGCACGGCAATGATGCTGCCCGAGCCTTTCAGGATGACGACAGCCCGATAACGGCGCGCGAGTTCGAGCGCCGCGCCTGTCCGGTCCGCTTGCACGTGCGTGGCATCAGTGCCCAGCAGACGCGCCGCTTCCAGCGGGTGTGGGGTCAGGATGGTCGCGGCCGTACGTGCGACGAGCTTGTGCCGCAACGGTGATTCTTCAGCGAGCAGGTTGAGCGCGTCGGCATCGATGACCAGCGGCAGGCGGCAGGCCAGCGCCTTGTCCAGCAAATCATTCGCATCGCGCGACAGGCCGAGGCCGGGGCCAATGACGGCGGCGCCATGGTCGAGCGCGGCCGCATGCGCGTCGCGGCACATCAGTTCCGGATGTACCGGATCGAAGGCGGGTACCTTGCCTGCGAACGCGGCGAATACGCGCCCGGCGCCGGCCATCGCGCCCATGCGCGAAGCCAGCAGAACCGCACCGCCCATACCGGCCGCGCCACCGATCACGGTCAGGTCGCCGTAACTGCCCTTGTGCGACGCATGGCGCCGACGGACGGCATTGGCGCTGAACAGGCCGATGTGATTGAGCGTGGCGAGCGGCGCGCCGTACAACGATGTGTCCGTCTGCAGGGTGTCGACGCACACTTGCCCCGCATGATCACGGCCCTCGCAGGTATGCAGTCCCGGCTTGTTGCCGAGGAAGGTGATGGTGTGGCTTGCGTTGACGGCGGTCTGACCCACCCGGGCCCCACTGTCCGCATCCAGCCCGCTGGGCACGTCAATCGACAGCACCGGGCAGTGCAGGCGATTCATCCCTTCAATGGCGCGCTGAAAATCGCCGTCGGGCGCGCGTGCGAGTCCTATTCCGAATAGGCCGTCGATGGCGAGGTTGAAGCCGGTGGTCGACGCGGCGTCGAGTACCTCGAGCCCGGTAAAGCAGGCGGCGCTGTCGGTGGCCCGCTCAAGGGCCTGTGCGGCCTCGACGGTGTGGCGGCTGGCGTTGGCCACCCGTACCACCTCGACATGGACGCCTTGCTCGGCCAGGATCGCTGCCGCTTCGAGCGCATCGCCGCCGTTGTTGCCGGGACCGGCAACGACCAGCACGCGCGGCGTCGGCGACGCCGCATGCAACAGCTGCAGCGCAAGCTCGGCCGTCGCGCTGCCGGCGCGCCGCATCAGAATGCCGGGGGGAACGGAAGCGAGCGCATTGCGCTCTATGTCGCGGATTTGCGCGACGCTGTAAAGGTTCAGGTCCAGCGGATTGCGCGCATCAGCGCAAGCGGTCGCCATAGCGGGTGAGGGTCAGGCCATCCATGTCGATTTCAGGACGCCGCTCGGTCATCATGTCGGCCAGCAGCTTGCCACTGCCGGCAGCCAGCGCCCAGGAACCCGCGCCATGACCGGCATTGATGAATACATTGCCGTACTTTGTGGTGCCGATCAAGGGCACGCCCTCGGGCAGCATCGCCGTCGGGCCGCACCAGAAGGTGGCGGTACGATAGTTGGCGGCATTCGGGAACCAGTCGTCGCCGACGCGGACCAGGGTGTTGATGGCCTTCTGGTGCAGGTCGAAGCTGGACGAGCCCAGTTCCGCGCAGCCGGCGATGCGGATGCGCTTGCCCAGCCGGGTCAGGGCGACGCGATAGGTGTCGTCGTACAGCGAGACTTGCGGCGCCAGCTCGTATTCCTGGACCGCAGTCGAGGCCGAGTACACTTTCACCGGGTACATCGGCAGGCTGATGCCCAATGCCTTCAGCAGGCGCACGCTGTCGGCGCCGGCGGCGATCACGACGGCATCGGCATCGATATTGTTGCCGTCGATCGTGAAGCTGACCCCGCCCAGTTCGGGACGGATGGCTTGCACTTCGCTGTTGAAATGGAATTCGACGCCCATGTCCTGCGCGCGTGTCTTCAGCTGGCGCACGAACAAGGGGCAATTGCCGGCCCAGTCATCGGGCATGAACAATGCTGAATGGAAAGGCGTGTCGGCCGACAGCGCCGGCTCCAGCTGGCGCGCGGCTTCGGCATCGAGCAATTCATTCCGTGCGCCGAATTCGCCCAGTGCTTCCATCAAGGGCAGCGCCTGGTCGAGCTCTTTCTGGTTGCGGAACATCATCATCACACCGCTGCGCTGCTGGAAATCCAGCTCATGCTGCTGCACCAGATGCTGCATCAGCTCCTGGCTGTATGCGGCCAGGCGCTGCAGGCGTTGCTGGTTCTGCTTGAAGCGCTCGACAGCGCTCTCGCTCATCATGCGCTTCAGCCAGCCCCACATGGCGGGCTCGAACTTCGCGCTGAAGGCCATCGGGGATTCGGGACGGAACAGCATGGACAGCACGCGGCCGGGCGTTCCGGGGGTGGACCATGGGCGGACGGCTGCCGGGCCCATCAGGTCGAGGTTGCCGAAGCTCGCTTCCTGCGCGACATTGCCATAGCGCTCGATCACGGCCACTTCATGGCCGGCCTCTGCCAGGAAATAGGCAGTGCAAACTCCGACGACACCGCCGCCGATTACAGCTACGCGCATTGGACTCCAGAACTTGAATGACCTCGCCGACGGCAGCCCGTTGGCGGGGCAGGTCTATGCCTGCAAGGTTCAACGCCGCTGCAAAAAACGCCGCAGGGCAAAAACCGCTATAGGGTAGCCGCAAACCCATTCCAAAACAATCGGTGACTCAGCTTATCGCAGAGATTTGACCATCGCTGCATCGGCGCGGTGCATGCCCAAGGCGAGTGCCCGATTCCCCCGTTCATGCACGAAACCGGGTCGGTGATTGTGCATGACGCACAACATATTTCTGTGGCGCTCACCATTGCAAACGATACGGCCAGCGCCCAGCGGCGGGCATGTTAATTGCGAAATCGGTAACGCAATGCCCGCTGAGCGCCTTCCCTCGAAAGGATGAATCATGTTGCCCCTGACCCGATGCTTCGCTTCACATGCCGTCAAGCCGCCTGCCGCCGGTAGGATTTGCCCACAGCAGCGCCTTCCGTTCCCCCGGATGGTGCCCCGACGCTGGCAATCCGGCGAGTCATGCCAGACCACGCGGGACTGGCATGCGACGGTAACGCGCCAGTCCACGGCGGTGCCGCTCGATGCGCTGCACGAGGCCCGGGTATCGTGGGCCAGGGCACGACAGTCGCGAATGATGGTCGACCCCGTGTTGCGAGCCCGGCCGCCCGGGACCTCCGATTCAACGCTGGATGTGCCGTGGCGCATCGTGCTGGTGCCGAGGTCAAGGCTGCGCTGGCTTGCGGAGTTTGACCATACGCACGAACCCAGCCATGCCGCACTTTGGTGCATCGGCAGCAAGCGCGCAGCTGTCAACAGCAATCCCATCGATGTTGACGGCACGGCGATGCAATACGAACTGCAGTCCCGGCGGCCGGCACAGGGACGTTTTAAAGGCGTGGTCTGCGGCCCGTACGGCGAGCGTTACAGCAAATACCTGTTCGTGATCGACCATTCGGGCATGCACATCGTGCGCGAGATGACGCCATGCGATCTCAGTTCACGTGGCATCGCACTGCATTCGCTGATGCGCGAGGAAGCGGTGGTCGGCGGCGAGATCTTCTTCGACCCGATGGACGCCGGCAAAGTTTGCATCAATTTCGGCTCGGCGCGCTTTCCGGTCCGCTCCAACTATCAGGCTGAAAAAGTCGCCGAATTCGTGCTGGCCTTCGGCTATGACACCGTGGTGGCCATGATTCCCGAGCGTGAATTCCGGAGCGGTGAGTACGGCCTGGCCGACCGCTATGGCAAAGCGGTGCAGAACATGGTATTTCGCGCTGGCGACGACTGACCCACCGCGCTCAGCGCGCCAGCGCGATCTCGATCGCGCGACCGATCGCGATCAGTTTCG
This sequence comes from Pseudomonadota bacterium, assembly GCA_039806045.1. Lineage (GTDB taxonomy): Bacteria > Pseudomonadota > Gammaproteobacteria > Burkholderiales > Burkholderiaceae_D > Pernthalerella. The sequence goes on along the minus strand of JBDKLN010000015.1, from coordinate 2,098 downwards.
CGTCCTGCATCGCCGGTGCGGCCAGCATCAGGCCGACCGGCAAGTCGCCGCTGCGGTGGCAGGGCAGCGACAGCGCACAGCCGTCAAGCAGGTTGATCAGCGCCGGATTGCGTAGCAACAGGCGGTTAGCCTCGAAAAAGGCGTCGTCCGAGGCCAGCAGGGCTTCGGTGCGTGGCGCGACGATGGGCGTGGTCGGCATCAGCATCGCGTCGAAGCCGGTCATCGCTGCCTCGACCGCCGCGATCCAGCCTTTGCGTTCGTCGCGCAGCCGCTGCAGGTCTTGCGCGCCATAGCTGGCGCCGACCCGGATGCGTTGCGCAACGCGGTGGTCGTACAGCGCTTCGCGCTCGGTGACGAGGCGTTCGTGCCAAGCCCAGGCTTCGATCGGCGAGAATAGGTTAATCTGTCTCGCGTCGTGCAGCAGCTTCATCGGCAGCTCGATGATTTCCGCGCCGGCCGCCGACAGACGCGATAGCGCCGACGTGAACGCGCGCGCGACCTGGTCGTCGATGTCATCCATCACCACGTCTTCCGGCACGGCGAAGCGCAGGCCACGCAGCGACATTTGGGGCGGCGCCAGCGGCGTGTCGGCGATGATGGCATCGACCAGCAGACAATCCTCGACCGTGCGTGCAATCGGCCCGAGGGTGTCGAGCGTGGTCGACAGCGGTACCGTACCGGCCGTCGGCACCCGGCGCATCGTGGGCTTGAAGCCGACCAGACCGCACAGCGCGGCCGGGATGCGGATCGAGCCGCCAGTGTCGGAGCCGATCGCGGCCACGCAAATGCCCGCTGCCACGGACACCGCAGCGCCGGACGAGGAGCCGCCCGGAATGCGCGCCGGGTCGAACGGATTGCCGGGCGTGCCGTAATGCGGGTTGATGCCGACGCCGGAAAAAGCGAACTCGGTCATGTTGGTCTTGCCGATGATGGCGGCGCCGGCCGCGCGCAGGCGGGCGACCACGGGCGCGTCGGCGGCGGCTGGCGGGTGGTCCTTCAGCACGACGGAGCCGGCCAGCGTGGTTTCGCCGGCGACGTCCAGCAAGTCCTTGACCGAGACCGGCAGGCCGGCCAGCGGGCCGGGCGCTTGTCCGGCCATGCGCAGCACGTCGGCATGGGCGGCGGCCTTCAGCGCTTCGTCGTGATAAATGCGGGTGAAGACGGCGGTGCTGTCTTCCGCCAGCGCCAGGCTGGCATGCACCAGCTCACGCCGGTTCTGGTCCTGCAGGGTCGGGATAGTCATGCGATAACGATAGCATGGCCGGCAGCGACCGGTGGCGGCCGGCGCGGCAAGGCGCCGGGACAGGCCGGGGTGCGCTGCGCTGCCCGGGATGGGAACGGGGCTGCAAGGTATAATGCCGGCTCACCGTCACCCCGGTCGGGCAACGTCGTTCCAGCCTTCGCCCGCCACGCAACAAGCCAATTCAGCCATGCTCATTCTGCCGGGCTCCAGCGCCCTGTCCGCATTCCGTATCCAACGCCTGTTGACCCAACTGAAAGCCGTCGAGCCCGCCATTACGGGGATCTCCGGCCGCTATTGCCATTTCATTGACAGCCATGCCGAGCTGAACGCGGAAGACCGCCAACGGCTGGCAGCGATGCTGACCTATGGCGAGCCTTTCGAGGGACATGCCGAAGGCGCGCAATTCGTCGTGATCCCGCGCTTCGGCACCATCTCGCCATGGGCATCGAAGGCGACCGACATCGCGCACAACTGCGGCATGGACCACATCCATCGCATCGAGCGCGGCGTGGTCTATGCGGTGCAGGTCAAGTCGGGCTTGCTGGGCAAGAAGGCGCTGACCGAGGCGCAATGGCAGGCAGTGGCTGCGCTCTTGCACGATCGCATGACGGAAACGGTGATCCACTCCCCGGAAGAGGCCGCCGGCCTGTTTAGCGAGCTCGACGCGCAACCGCTGCAATACGTGGACGTGAAGGGCTTCGGCCGTGCCGCGCTGGAGAACGCCAATACCGAGCTGGGTCTCGCGTTGTCGGATGACGAAATCGATTACCTGAACGATGCCTTCACCAAGGCCGGCCGCAACCCGACCGATGTCGAGCTGATGATGTTCGCGCAAGCCAACAGCGAACACTGCCG
>JBDKLN010000014.1:0-20440 GCA_039806045.1 Pseudomonadota bacterium | reverse complement strand
GACAAGGAATTCCTGAACCAGACGACCTTCTACAACCTGACCCGCAACAATGGCTACTGGCAGATCATGAGCATCCAGTCGATGGGAGCGCTGGCGGGCGTCAAGGGGAAGTGACGCCCCGGCGCGCATCCCGCCGCCGGATACTGTCCTGCGCATGATGCGAGTGCTCTGGCTTATTCATCCAATGCACAATTCACCGGTTGGGCCGCCAGCAGTGCGGTCAATAACCCTGGCTGCAGGCTGACCAGGAAGCCACGCCTGCCGCCATTGATGTAGATGAGCGGCAGCTCGAGGATCGATGCCTCGACATAAACCGGGATGGGCTTGCGGATGCCGAACGGCGACGTACCGCCGACCAGATAACTGGTATGCCGGTTCGCCTCTTCCGGCGTGCAGGGCTCGATGCTCTTCCGTCCTGCCTGCCGCGCCAGATTTTTCGTCGACACCTTGCGGTCACCATGCATCAGGATGATCAACGGCTTTTTCTGCTCATCCTTCATCACCAGCGTCTTGACGACATGGTGCTCGTCCACGCCAAGCTGGCGTGCCGATTCGCCGGTGCCGCCATGCTCGACATAGTCATACGGATGACGGCCAAAGCTGGCGCCTTGCCGGGCCAGGAACTGGGTGGCAGGGGTTTCAGAGACGTGTTTGCTCATGACAGCTCAATCGGTCGCTCAATCGGTCGCTCAATCGCCAGCCAACAAAAAACCGCGGCAAGCCGCGGTTTTTTGTATGACGCTGGTTCGCTGGTTATTTGCGCAGCACCAGGGAACCCGGCAGGCTGGACAGGTAAGCAGCGATGTCCTTGATCTCGGTCTTGGACAGCGGCTTGGCCATGCCACCCATGATCGCGTTGCCGCGGCCATTGGCGCCCGAGGCACCGCGCTGGTAAGCAGTCAGTGCGTGCTCGAGGTAGTCGGCGTGCTGGCCAGCCAGCTTCGGATAGCTCGGGTCGACCGGGCTCTGGTAATCCGCGCCGTGGCAAGATGCGCAGTTGTATTTCTGGGCAGCGGCCTTGCCCGCTTCGATGTTGCCGGCAAAGGCGTTGAACGACAGCGCGACGGCCAGCAGTGCAAAAATCTTTTTCATGGTCAGGCTCCGATTATTTCTGCTGAGCGTAGTACGCGGCCACGTCGGCGATATCCTGGTCGGACAGGCCCTTGGCGACACCCATCATCGACGGATTGGCGCGCTCGCCTTTTTTGTAGGCGTTCAGGGCAGCGACGATGTATTTTTCGTTCTGGCCGCCGAGCATCGGGACGCGGAACACTTCCGGATAGGTGGCCTTGTAGCCGCCGGCGATGCCATGGCAGCCGATGCACATCGCAACCTTGTTTTTGGCGGCTGCAGCGTCACCCTTGATGTCGGCAGCAGCGGACACCTGGGCCACGGTCGCCAGCGCGAGTAGAGCAAAGATTTTTTTCATGATGGCTGGGTAGTAGGTTCGAAACGGATTCGACGGACCAGGCAGGACTTGCCAACCGCAGGCTAGACGACATTGTCAAAAATGTTGCCCCGTCGCACAGCGCCCGCGATTCTAACCGATTAGCCTGCCTCAGTCTATTTTCGCAACCCATGATCGCCCCGCAAGGCTGGCCAGCGCACCAGAAATGGCCGGCAGACGGCTATACTCAATCCTCCATTGCTGACTGATGCGTCAAATGTCCCACCCTACTCGCTCCCCTGCACGTTTTGAAGGCTCTGAACACTACGTCGCCACCGCGGACCTGAAACTGGCCGTGAATGCCGCGCTGACCCTGCAGCGCCCGCTGCTGATCAAAGGCGAGCCCGGCACCGGCAAGACCATGCTGGCCGAGGAGGTCGCGGCCGCATTGAAGATGCCGCTTTTGCAATGGCATATCAAATCGACTACAAAAGCGCAGCAAGGCCTGTATGAATACGACGCCGTATCGCGCTTGCGCGATTCGCAACTCGGCGACGAGCGCGTCAAGGACATCCACAATTACATCGTCAAAGGCGTGCTGTGGCAGGCCTTCACGTCCGATGAACCGGTGGTGCTGCTGATCGACGAGATCGACAAGGCCGACATCGAGTTCCCGAATGACTTGCTGCGCGAGCTCGACCGCATGGAGTTCTATGTGTACGAGACGCGTGAGATGGTGCGCGCCAAGCATCGACCCCTGGTGATCAGCACGTCGAACACCGAGACGGAGCTGCCGGATGCCTTCCTGCGCCGCTGCTTCTTCCACTACATCAAATTCCCGGACAAGGAGACGATGCAGCAGATCGTCGACGTCCACTTCCCCGGCATCAAGCAGGCCTTGCTGGCCGAAGCGCTGCAGACCTTCTTCCAGATGCGCGAAGTGGCCGGCCTGAAGAAGAAGCCGTCCACCTCCGAGCTGCTGGACTGGCTCAAGCTGCTGCTGGCCGAAGACATTCCGCCGGAAGCGCTGCACAGCCCGGATAACAAGGGCATCGTGCCGCCGCTGCATGGCGCGCTGCTGAAGAACGAGCAGGATGTGCACCTGTTCGAGCGACTGGTGTTCATGTCGCGCCAAAACCGCTGAACGCCGACCGCTGCACTGTATCGCCGGACGCATCATGCTGATCGACTTCTTTTTCACGCTGAAGGACGCCCAGGTCCCGGTGTCGATCAAGGAATTCCTGATCCTGCTGGAAGGCTTGCAGAAGCAGGTCATCGCGCCCTCGCTCGACGAGTTCTACTATCTCGCCCGCACCACGCTGGTGAAGGACGAGGCCCACTTCGACAAGTTCGACAAGGCCTTCGGCCATTACTTCCATGGCGCGCAGGCGCTGTTCGATGCCGCACCCGAGATCCCGCTCGAATGGCTGAAGAAGCGCATGCAGCGCGAACTGACGCCCGAGCAGCGCGCGCAGCTGGAAAAATTCGGCTACGACAAGCTGATGGACCGGCTGAAGGAGCTGCTGGAAGAACAGAAAGACCGCCACGAAGGCGGCAACAAATGGATAGGCACGGGCGGCAGCTCGCCGTTCGGCAATGGCGGCGTGAACCCGGAAGGCATACGCATCGGCGGCGAAGGTGGTGGCCGCACCGCCGTCAAGGTGTGGGAAGCGCGCGCGTACAAGGACTATGACAGCGAGCGCGAGCTCGGCACGCGCAACATCAAGGTCGCGCTGCGCCGGCTGCGCAAGTTCGCGCGCGAAGGCGCCGATGAAGAACTCGCGCTCGATGACACCATACGCGCCACGGCCAACAATGCCGGCTGGCTCGACCTGAAGATGCGGCCCGAGCGCAAGAACAAGGTCAAGGTGCTGATGCTGATGGATGTCGGCGGCACCATGGACGACCACATCGGGCGCGTCGAGGAACTGTTCTCGGCCACCAAGACCGAGTTCAAGAACATGGAGTTTTTCTACTTCCATAACTGCGTGTACGAAACACTGTGGAAGAACAACCGCCGCCGCCACGCGGAGCGCTTCGCCACCTGGGATGTGCTGCGCAAGTACCCGCCGGACACCAAGCTGATCTTCGTCGGCGACGCCACCATGAGCCCGTACGAAATCGTGCAGCCGGGTGGCTCGGTCGAGTACAACAACGAAGAAGCCGGCGGCGTCTGGCTGCAACGCTTCACCCACCATTTCCCGAAATTCATCTGGCTGAACCCGGAGCCGGAAGGCTTGTGGCAGTACCGGCAGTCGATCGCGATCATCCGGCAGATCATGGGCAACCGCATGTATCCGATCACGCTCGAAGGGCTGGAGCGGGCGATGCAAATGCTGTCCAAATAAAACAGCGCCCGGCCGTGAATCGCGCCCTCGATCCGGATTTCATTAAAATCCACAGGATTTGCCCGTTGTCGCCGGCTTGCCCCTGAGGGCAGACAGCGCACGATGCCCCGTCCGGCGCGCCGGATACCCGATTTCGTCACACCATCACTTACGCATGGCTAGCAAAAAACCCGACTACAGCGAATCCTCCATCCGCGTCCTGAAAGGACTCGAGCCGGTCAAGCAGCGTCCCGGCATGTACACCCGCACCGAAAACCCGCTGCACATCATTCAGGAAGTGATCGACAATGCCTCCGATGAGGCGCTGGGCGGCTACTGCAAGAACATTCAGGTAACGATGCGTGCCGACGGCAGCGTCAGCGTCGAAGATGACGGCCGCGGCATCCCGGTCGGCCTGCACCCGGAAGAAAAGGTGCCGACGGTCGAGATCGTCTTCACCCGCCTGCATGCGGGCGGCAAGTTCGACAAGGGCTCGGGCGGCGCCTATGCGTTCTCGGGCGGCCTGCACGGCGTCGGCGTGTCGGTGACGAACGCGCTGGCATCGAAGCTGGAGATCACGGTCTGGCGCAAGGACGACAAGGGCCAGGGCGTGCACGACATCGGCTTTGCCGGTGGCGACCTGGTGCAGAGGCTGACCTCGCGTGCCGCAACCAAGGATGACAAGAAATCCGGCACCCGTGTCACCGTCTGGCCTGACCCGAAGTATTTCGATTCGCCTGTCATCCCGACCGCTGAACTGCTGCGCCTGCTGCGCTCGAAAGCGGTACTGCTGCCGGGCGTGCGCGTGACTTATACCAACGCCAAGACCGGCGAGACCCAGAGCTGGATGTACGAGCAGGGCTTGCGCGGCTACCTGAACGAGCAGCTGGTGCAAGCCAACGGCGGCGCGACGCTGATCCCGCTGTTCGAAGGCGAGCAATATGCAAGCGCCGATGCCGACGGCTTTGCCGAAGGCGAAGGCGCGGCCTGGGTCGTGGCATGGACCGAGGACGGCAACGTCGTGCGCGAGTCCTATGTGAACCTGATCCCGACCCCGGCCGGCGGCACGCACGAGTCCGGCCTGCGCGAAGGCTTGTTCGGCGCGGTGAAGAATTTCGTCGAGATGCACTCGCTGCTGCCCAAGGGCGTCAAGCTGCTGCCGGAAGACGTGTTTGCGCGGACCTCCTTCGTGCTGTCGGCCAAAGTGCTGGACCCGCAGTTCCAGGGCCAGATCAAGGAAAAACTGAACTCGCGCGATGCGGTGCGACTGGTGGCCGGCTTCTCGCGCAGCGCGCTCGAGCTGTGGCTGAACCAGCATGTAGACTATGGCAAGAAGCTGGCCGAGCTGGTGATCAAGCAGGCGCAGAGCCGGCTGCGATCCGCACAGAAGGTCGAGAAGCGCAAATCGTCCGGGGTGGCCGTGTTGCCGGGCAAGCTGACCGACTGCGAATCGACCGACATCACCCGCAATGAAGTGTTCCTGGTCGAGGGCGACTCGGCCGGCGGTTCGGCCAAGATGGGCCGCGACAAGGAATTCCAGGCCATCCTGCCGCTGCGCGGCAAGGTGCTGAACGCCTGGGAGACCGAGCGCGACCGGCTGTTTGCGAACAACGAGATCCATGACATCGCGGTCGCGATCGGCGTCGACCCGCACGGCAAGAATGACGAGCCTGACCTGTCGGGCCTGCGCTATGGTCGCATCTGCATCCTGTCCGATGCGGATGTCGACGGCTCGCACATCCAGGTGCTGCTGCTGACGCTGTTCTTCCGTCACTTCCCGAAACTGATCGAGCGCGGCCACATCCACGTCGCGCGTCCGCCGCTGTACCGCGTCGATGCGCCGGCGCGCGGCAAGAAGCCGGCGCAGAAGATCTACGCGCTGGATGACGGTGAGCTGGAAGCCATCGAAGACAAGCTGCGCAAGGATGGCGTGAAGGAAAATGGCTGGAGCATCGCGCGCTTCAAGGGCCTGGGCGAAATGAGCGCCGAACAATTGTGGGAAACCACGATGAACCCGGACACGCGCCGCCTGCTGCCGGTGGCATTCGGCGAACTGGGCGTGAAAGCCTCGGAAGACCGCTTCACGATGTTGATGGGCAAAGGCGAGGCCGCTGCCCGCCGCGCCTGGCTGGAAGAGCATGGCGACCAAGTCGAAGCCGACATCTGACCTGATACGAACACGACAAACGCATGACTGACCAAACCAACCTGTTCGAATCCGCCACCGATGACGGTGGCGAATCCCTGACGCTGGCGACCTTCGCCGAGCGCGCCTATCTCGATTACGCGATCTCGGTCGTCAAGGGCCGTGCGCTGCCCGACGTCTGCGATGGCCAGAAGCCGGTGCAGCGGCGCATCCTGTACGCAATGGACCAGCTGAAGCTGGACCCGACCGCCAAGCCGCGCAAATCGGCAGCGGTGGTCGGTGACGTGCTGGGCAAGCTGCATCCGCACGGCGACCAGTCGGTGTATGACGCGATGGTGCGCATGGCGCAGGACTTTGCGCTGCGATACCCGCTGATCGATGGCCACGGCAACTTCGGCTCGCGCGATGGCGATGGCGCGGCGGCGATGCGTTATACCGAAGCGCGCCTGACGCCGATTTCGCGGCTGCTGCTCGACGAGATCGACATGGGTACCGTCGATTTCGTGCCGAACTACGATGGCTCCAGTGAAGAACCGAAGCTGCTGCCGGCGCGCCTGCCCTTCGTGCTGCTGAACGGTGCCTCCGGCATTGCCGTGGGCATGGCGACCGAAATCCCATCGCACAACCTGACTGAAGTCGCTACTGCAGCGATCGCGCTGATCAAGAATCCCAAGCTGGGCCATGACGAGTTGATGGCGATGGTGCCGGGCCCGGACTTCCCGGGCGGCGGCCAGATCATCACGCCGCCGTCGGTGGTCAGCGAGATCTACCAGTCCGGCCGCGGCAGCATCAAGGTGCGGGCGCGCTGGAAGATCGAAGACCTCGCGCGCGGCCAGTGGCAGTTGGTGGTCACCGAGCTGCCGCCGGGCACCTCGGCGCAGAAGATCCTCGAGGAGATCGAGGAGCTGACCAATCCCAAGGTCAAGCTCGGCAAGAAAAGCCTCTCGCCCGACCAGCTCGGCACCAAGCAGGCAATGCTGGCCGTGCTCGACACCGTGCGCGACGAATCCGGCCGCGATGCGCCGGTGCGCCTCGTGTTCGAGCCGAAATCGAAAAATCAGGACCAGGAAGAATTCAGCAAGCTGCTGCTCGCGCACACGTCGCTGGAAAACAATGTCCCCGTCAACCTGGTGATGATCGGCGCCGATGGCAAGCCGCGCCAGAAGGCGCTGGGCGAGATCCTGCGCGAATGGATAGGCTTCCGCTTCGAGACCGTCACCCGCCGCACCCGGCATCGCCTCGGCAAGGTGGATGACCGCATCCACATCCTCGAAGGCCGCGAAGCGGTGCTGCTCAACATCGACAAGGTGATCAAGATCATCCGCGAGTCGGACGAGCCCAAGCCGGCGCTGATGCAGGCCTTCAAGCTGTCCGAGCGCCAGGCCGAAGACATCCTCGAAATCCGCCTGCGCCAGCTGGCACGGCTGGAAGCGATCAAGGTGCAGCAGGAGCTGGCCGAACTGCGCAAAGAGAAAGTCACGCTGCAAGACCTGCTGGACAACCCGGCGTCGATGAAGAAGCTGCTGCAAAAGGAAATCGAGGCCGACACCAAGCAGTACGGCGACAAGCGCCGCACGCTGATGAAGGAAGCCGAGCGTGCCGTCGCCGAGCAAAAGGTAATCGACGAGCCGGTCACGGTGATCCTGTCGCAAAAAGGCTGGGTACGCGCACGCCAGGGCCATGGCCATGATGCGCAACAGTTCAGCTTCAAGCAGGGCGATGCGCTGTACGGCACCTTCGAGTGTCGCACCACGGATACGATGCTAGCGTTCGGATCCAACGGCCGCGTGTACTCGATTGCGGTCAATGCATTGCCGGGCGCTCGCGGCGATGGCGTGCCGCTCACCACGCTGTGCGAAGTCGAATCCGGCTCGCGCCTCGTGCATTACTTCGCCGGTCCTGCCGACACGCCGCTGCTGCTGGCCTCGACCGCCGGCTATGGCTTCTCGGCGAAAGCGGGCGACATGGTCAGCCGCCAGAAAGGCGGCAAGTCTTTCATGACGCTCGACACCGGTGACGAGCCCGTGATGCCACGCGTGATCGCCAAAGGCGCGAAATCGGTCGCCTGCTTGTCGGCCAATGGGCGCCTGCTGGTGTTCGGCATCGACGAAATCAAGCATCAGCCGGGCGGCGGCCGCGGCGTGATCCTGATGGAACTCGACGTGGATGAAAAGCTGCTTGCCGCCGAAGCCATCATCAAAAGCGTGACAGTGGTGGGCGTCGCGCAACGCAGCGGCAAGGCCACCGAAGTGACGCTCAGCGGCGCCGACCTCACGCACCATGCCGGCAAGCGCGCACGCAAGGGCAAGCTGCTGGCGTCGCGCATGAAGGCAACGCATCTCGATGCTCAGGGCTGACAGCATGTGAATCCACTGCTGCAGCCTTGACTGCATCAAGCCATCGCACGCCACCGCTTCACGGGCAGGGTACGCATCGCGTCCCTGCCCGTTTAATTTTTTGCACCATGCAAATCCGAAATTGCAGACAGTTTGGCAAGACTTCATTCCCATCAGGTGAACAGAAAGGCAAAGCGCCTTGACTTCTTCGCCTAGCCTGCGAAGGCCATCGATTACTACAAAATCACATTCTGCATTTACCTGGATAAATTGTTCCTTGTGGCATTGAAGTGAGGAAATCGCGTCTTTATGATGAGCATCTCTTGCTCAACGTAAAGCCAACATGACCCACTTCCTGTTCGCTCGCATCGCCCCACGTCTCGCCCATGTTTTCGCTGCCACCGCTGCTGCAATGGCCGTTGCAGCTTACGCACCCGCTTTTGCCGCCGGCGCTGCCGCCACGCCAGGCATTGACCCGACAGTCAACGAGCAGGTCGTGATGCTGCCGGTCGTCGAGAACGGCAAAGCCTTTCAGTTCGAGACGACCTTGTTCAAGCCGCCCGGCAATGGTCCCTTCCCGCTGGTCGTGATGAACCACGGCAAAGATCGTGGCAGCCCCGCCGACCAGCACCGTGATCGCTTCCTGGCGCTGAGCCGCGAGTTCGTCAAGCTTGGCTATGTGGTGGCCGTACCGATGCGCAAAGGCTTTTCAAAGTCGACCGGCACCTACACCGATTACGGCTGCAACATGAAAGACAACGGCCAGCAACAGGCCGACGACGTGCAGGCCGCGCTCGATACGCTGGTCAAATTTCCCTACATCGACCGCGACCGCATCATCGTCGCCGGCCAGTCCTATGGCGGCCTCGCGACCGTGGCCTTTGGCACGCGTCGTTATCCCGGGGTGCGCGGCCTGATCAACTTCGCAGGTGGCTTGCGCATCGACGGCGCCAATTGCGACTGGAAGCTTTCACTGGTCAAGGCGCTCGGCAACTATGGCTCGAAATCTTCGCTACCCAGTCTCTGGTTCTACGGTGAGAACGACAGCTACTTCGACCATCCGCTGGCGCAGCAGATGCAGGCCGCCTACCAGGCAGGTGGTGCTGCGGCACAACTGGTCGCCTACGGTCATTTCAAAAACGATGCACACGGCATGGTCGGCAGCCGCGACGGCGTCGCGGTGTGGTTGCCCGAGACTGAGCGCTTCCTGCGCAGCCTGGGCATGCCGGCCGATGAAGTGGTGGCCATCGCCGACACGCCGCGGCCGCCGGCCACCCGCTATGCGCCAATCGAGAGCATCGAGTCCGTGCCGAACCTGAGCACGCAAGGCAGGGATGGATACCGCGAATACCTGGCCAAAGATGCGCCACGCGCCTTCGCGATCTCGGGATCGGGTGCCTGGAGCTGGGCTGAGGAAGGCGACGATCCGTCCGAGCGCGCGCTGGCCGCCTGCCAGAAGAACAGCCGACTGCCCTGCCTGCTGTATTCAGTCGACCATGACGTCGTATGGGATGATCCGCGCCTGAGCACAGTGCCACCGGTGTCGACCAACTAAGGCCATACCCTGCGCCGGCTGGCGCCCCTCCAAAAAAACAGGCCGCCGCGCAAACCTGCGCGGCAGCCTGTCGCGTTTTCGGGATCGGAATTATTCGCCAGCCAGTGCGACCGCCATGGACAGCCGCGATCGCAAAGGGTCGATGTTGCGATAGTCATGCCCGAGCACGACACGCAAGTGCACGTCGTCCGCGCCTGACTTGGGGCGCAGCTGGGCATCCACACCCAGGTCGGCAGCCAGCTGGCGTGCGGCCGCGTAATGGCTCTTTGCGTACTCGATGCGCGTGGCACGCACGGCGTAGTGTTCGTAATTCTGTACGTGCACCACCTTCCAGTGACTGCCGATCAATGCGCGCAGCGAGCGAGCCAGCCCGGTCACGCCATTGCCATTGACGATCGCCACCCGCTCGCCGATGCGCTGCACCGCCAAGTCAGGGACCGCTGCCGCGGTCACGACCACCGGCACCAGCACCTGGGGGTCGCTGGCGGCAACCGGGGGCGCCACGGCAGGCACGACTGACGGCACCACTGAAGGCGCCGCCTGCGCATCGACCAAAGCCACGTCGTCCGTGTCATTGCTGGCCGCCGTAACGCGCACCTCTTCCAGTACTGCCGCCGGCACCGCGATCACGCCCTGCTGCCGCAGCTCATAAATGCCGGGCGACAGCGGCACGATGACTTCCTCGGCACGCCCATCGGCCAGCGCCACCGTGGCCGGCACCTCGGCCACGGCTTCGGTCGGTAAGTCTGGCGCATCGCCCATCGCCACCAGTACGGCATCAAGCTTCGCGCGTATGGACTTGTTGTCGGGTTCGAGCGCGGCAGCTTGCTCGAGCGCGATCCGGGCTTCCGGATACTGCTTCTTCAGCGAACGCGCATAACCAAGGTTGGCCAGCACATGAGCCTGCCCCGGACGAGCCGCGCTCAACTCTTCGAGGATGGCGATGGCTTGGTCAATGTCGCCTTTGCCCGCAGTGACGGCAGCGAGACCGTTCTTCGCTTCCAGGTAATCCGCATCGACTTCCAGCGCGCGTCGGTAGGCGTTGGCCGCTTCCTCCAGCCGACCCGAACGTTGCATGTGCCGACCCAATGTGTACCAGGCCTCGGCCGATCCGTTCGAGTCTTTCACGCGCGCGAACGGAACGATTTTCGTCGGCGCTTTGGCAAACTGCCTGTCAGCGGGCGCGTCGAAGAAGGCACAGCCGGGCAGCAAGGTGCTGCCGGCCATGACGAGCAAGGTGGATGTCCTGAGTTTCATGCTTACTTCCTCCGAGGCTGGATGGGCAGCGAATCAGCTATTTCCTGCGAGGACCGGCAGCAGCACCCGGTAGATACGCAGCACGGCCGGCCCGATCAGCACGATCATCAGGGTCGGGAAAATGAAGAAAATCAGCGGGAACAGCAACTTGAGCGAAATTTTGGCCGCCGCCTCTTCGGCACGCTGGCGGCGCTTGGTGCGCAGGTTTTCCGAATGGATGCGCAGCGAGTCGCCCATGCTGGTGCCGAAACGATCGGACTGGATCAGCATCGCCACCAGCATGTCGATGTCTTCCACGCCGGTCCGCAGCGACAGGTTGCGCAGCGCGCGTTCCTTGGAAAAGCCGGCGCGCAGCTCGACGATCACCATCTGCAGTTCCTGGCCGAGGATCTCGCTCTTGATATGGATCTCGCCGGCGACCTTGGCGAGCGCGGCATCAAGGCCCAGGCCGGCTTCGACGCAAATCGTCAGCAGGTCCAGCGCATCGGGGAAGCTCTCGAAGATCTCTTGCTTGCGCACGCGGATCTTGTGGTTCAGCACGATATTGGGCAGGTAATAGCCGGCATACGCGCACGTCAGCATCACCAGCAGCGGCACTTGCGGGCCGGACGAGAACATGCCCTCGCCGCTCATCAGCAAGGCCCCCAGTGGCACTGCCATCGCCAGCAAGGTCTTGGTGCCGAAAAAGATGTAAGGCGTGGACTTGCCGCGCCATCCGGCATTGATGAACTTGATCCGGATCGGCGAGTTCTCCCAGCCTTCGGCCGGTAGCGACAACTTGGCCAGCGGCCGTGTCATCTTGACGATGCGCTCGACCCAGATGCTCTGTTCCTGCCCGAGCCGGGGCTCGGCGTCGACCTGCAGGTTGGCGACGCGGCGGCGCAAGCGATCGGGAATCAGGAACCATGCGGCTGCGGCCGCAATCACGGCCCAGACGACGAACACCACTCCTAAGAACAGCATGCCTTGGGCATCCATGTTGGTTTCCTTTCCCTCAGACGCGGATGCGGATCAGTTGCCGCATCCAGAGTACGCCGAACAACATCATTGCCGCACCAGCAGCGAGCATCATCGGGCCAGCCGGGTCATCGAAAAACTGCTTCAGGTATTCCGGGCTGACCAGGAAGAACACACCGGCGATCGCGGCAGGCAGCAGGCACAGGATCCACGCAGACAGCCTTCCCTCGGCCGACATGGTGCGGATGTCGCCGAGCAGCTTCAGCCGCTGCCGTATCAACAGACTCACATTGGTCATGATTTCCGACAGGTTGCCGCCGGCCTCACGCTGGATCAGGATCGCGACGATCATGTAGCGCAGGTCCGTCAGCGGCACGCGCTCGGCCAGGCGCTGCAACGCTTCCGACATCGGCAAGCCGTAGTTGATTTCGTCAGACACGATGCGGAATTCCGCAGCGATCGGGTCGGGCATTTCGTCGGACAGCATGGTCAGCGTCGACGGCAGCGCATGGCCTGCCTTCAGGCTGCGGCTGATGAGATCGGCGGCCTCGGGCAGCTGCTTCTCGAGCGTAATCAGGCGCTCTTCACGGCGGCTCCAGACGATCGCCAGCGGGATCAGGGCGCACACCGCGCCGACCACCAGCGCAACCGTCACATACAGGAACAGCACCAGCGTCAGCAGGAAGCCGATCCCGAACGCAATACCCGTATGCATCAGCAAGCGGCCGACAGACCAGTCGGTACCGCTTTGCTGCAGCCAGTGGTCCAGCCCGTGTATGCCGGGCACCTCGCGCAATAATTCCTCAACCTTTGAATGCCGGGATAGCCTGCGTTGCTTGTACAGGCCTTCGACCGCGCCGTCGGCATCCGCCGTGCGCTGGCGCTTGACCTGGTCCAGCCGCTGGTTGAGCCTGCGCGCAGCCCGGCTCTGGTTCGAGAACCACCAGCCATAGGTCGCCTCGATGGTCAGCGCGGCGGCGACGAAAACCAGCAGCGCGAAACCGTAATAGAGCAGATCCATGCCAGCCTCTCTTTCTTATCGATTGCTTGTCGATTGCTTGTCGCTGCGCCTGCTTACTCGAAGATGCGATGCGGGTCGTAGGTCGACTCCGGCACCGCGACCCCAAACTCCTTCAGACGCTGGTCGAACTGCGGGTAGATGCCGGTCGCACAGAAATGGCCGAGCACCTTTCCCTCCGTATTCGTTCCGGTGCGCTTGAACTGGAACACCTCCTGCATCGTGATCGTGTCGCCTTCCATGCCATTGATCTCCTGCACGCTGATCAGCTTGCGAGTGCCATCGGTCAGGCGCGCGATCTGAATCACGACCGTGATCGCCGACGCGATCTGCTGGCGAGTGGCGCGCACGCCGAGATTGGCGCCCGCCATGCCGACCATATTCTCCAGTCGCGACAGCGCATCGCGCGGCGTATTGGCGTGGATGGTGGCCAGCGATCCCTCGTGGCCGGTGTTCATTGCCTGCAGCATGTCGAGCGCCTCGCCGCCGCGCACTTCGCCGAGGATGATGCGATCCGGCCTCATGCGCAGCGCATTCTTGACCAGCGAGCGTTGCGGCACTTCGCCCTTGCCCTCGATGTTGGGCGGACGCGTTTCCAGACGCACCACGTGCGGCTGCTGCAGCTGCAATTCGGCCGCATCCTCGATGGTGACGATGCGCTCACCGGTTGGGATGAAACCCGACATCACATTCAGCAGCGTGGTCTTACCACTGCCGGTACCGCCCGATATCAGGATGTTGACCTTGGCCTTGGCCAGCGCCTCGAGCAGCTCGGCGATCGGCGGCGTCAGGCTCTTGTTGGCGATCAGGTCGACCATGGTCAGCGGCTTGACCGAGAAGCGGCGTATCGACAGCACCGGTCCATCCAGTGCCAGCGGCGGGATGATGGCATTGACGCGCGAACCGTCCGGCAGGCGCGCATCGACCATCGGGCTCGATTCGTCGACGCGGCGACCGACGCGGGTGACAATCTTCTCGATCAGCTTCAGCAGGTGCGGGTTGTCATAGAAAGTGATCGGTGTCAGTTCCAGCTTGCCGCGGCGCTCGACATAGACCTGATTAAAGGTATTGACCAGGATGTCCGACACCGACGGGTCGTGCAGCAGAGGCTCGATCGGGCCGAAGCCCAGCATCTCGTGCTGCATGTCCGTCACCAGCTGCCGGCGCTCTTGCTGGTTGACCGCCATGTGCTCGTCCTCGACGATCTTCTCGACCAGCACCGACAACTCGCGCTTGAACTGCTCAGGCGTGAGCAGTTGCAGGCGCTCGAGATCGATACGCTCCAGGATGGTCCGGTGCATGTTGCGCTTCAGTTGCTGATAGGCCGGGGAATAAAAATCCATCTCGGCCGGCGCTGCCGTCCGCAGCGGCGAGACGACGGCCATGCGGTCCCTGAAATTCATGCTCGTGTTTTCTCGGTTCTCTGGAATCATTGGGATCACCTGGTCATTTCACTGCCCGCGGAATTGCGGACGAAGATGCGGCGGATGATGCTGCCACCGCGGTTAGCCGGGCCAGCTTCGGTCAGTCGGTTGACCCAATCTGCGAGGGCCTTCGATATGGTGCTGCTGCGCGCGAGCTGCAGCACCGGCGTTCCCTGGTTGATGGATTCGTTCGCTACGTCATAGTTGTTAGGAATGCGATACCCGATGCGCTGGTCGAGCACGCGTTCTATCTCGTTGACGCCCAGCGCAGCCGAACTCTCGAAACGGTTCAGCACCAGCTGGATCTTTTCTTTGCGATAGCCCAGCGAATGGAAAATGTCGAGCAGGCGGCGGCAGTCGCGCAGGTGCGGCAGGGACTGCTGCAGTACCGGGTAGATCATGTCCGACTGGTCGAGCGCGCGGATCGACACGGCATTGATCTGGCGCCCCAGGTCGAGCAGAATGTAGTCGTAGTGGCGGCGCGCCAGCTGGATGATGGTCTCGACCTGATCGGGTCGGATGTCCTCCTGCGGATCCGGGTTGTCGGAAGCGGCCAGCACGCTGAAGGTGGCGGACAGGCGGATGACGCTCGACTCCAGCAAGTTCAAGTCGAGCCGGCTGATCTCGCGGCAGACATCGGTCAGCGTACGGCCCGGCTTTGCATCCGACACATACAGCGCAGCGTCACCGAACACCGGGTTCAGGTCGATCAGCAATACCCGCTTCTGGGCCAGCAATGACAAGGCGTGTGACAGGTTGGCGGCAATGAAGGTGGCGCCGCTGCCGCCCTTGGTCGCGATGAAGGCCATCACTTTGCCATCCAGTGGCGCAATGGTCGTGAATTTTTGCGTTACGCGGTCGAGCGCGGCGTCCATATCGACCACAGACAAAGGCAAGGGCAGCACTTCACGCACGCCGGCGCGCATGGCCGCAATCAGGTTTTCCGGCGAACGATCGGAGGTCAGCAGCATGATCGCCGCTTGGGGATAGGCGTCGGCGACGCGCTGCATGATGTCCATGCAATCAGCGCCGAAGCTGGATGCATCGAGAATCACCAGATCGGGCTGGCCTGACATGGGCGGTATCGGGTCCGCATGCATGCTGGGCAGCGCAGCCAGCACATTGATCGGCGGATTGCGCATCGCGCAGATCCGGCTGACCAGGGTCCTCAGCTCACTGTCGTTGGATAGGATGAAGGCATTCATAGTTATAGTTCCTTCCCGGTGTATTTCTTAATGCACCGCTGGTTCAGGTGCAGGTGGTCGAATCCAATGACTCACGCGGCAAGGTAGTGGTGAATGCCGGCATGTCAAAGCCGAAGTCAACGTAAGGAATGGTCGCGGTCACCTTCCAACCGGGCAGGATGGAGACCGTCACCGATTTGCAGGTTTCCTGCGCCGCCTTGACCGAGCCGTCTGCACACCCGGCCGGGCTGTAGTCAATTTTTACGTTGGCATCCGGAATCGAAGGCAGGACATCCTTCATCCGCGCCAGAATTTTTGACGACTTTGGCGTGCAGACGATCGCGACACGGGCCCCCAGCTCGGTCGCTTCGTTGGCAGAATTCATCATGAACAGGATGCGCGCCACTTCGACGGCAGCGAACAGCGCGACCATGAAGCCGCCAAACGCAGCAACCAGTGCAAATTCGACGGAGGTGGCGCCTCGCTGGCGGCGGATCCTGTGTGCTCGGTGAACAAAATGAGGGACAGTCATGATTCGCTCCTAACTCCCGCTCTGCATCATCACGGCGGCGATGGTGCTGAAATTGACGCTGGTCTGCGGAGTCACGAACGGCAGCCCGAGGTACTGGTAGGTATAGCCACTGATGCGGACCTCCACCAGGTCAATGTTGATGCCACCGACGTTAACGGCCAGGTAATCGGACTCCGCGCTGCCCGGGCAGCCGTCGTGGTTGACCCGATCACAAACCTTCACATGCGATGTGGTGAGGCCCGGGGCCAGTGCCTTGCCGGTACAGTCCACATTGCCGTAGACCGCCAGGCATTTTGCGTTGTCGACCACGCCGGAATAGCCGTTCGAGACCGCCGACGTGCTGGCGACCATGCGCGCAGCACCGCGTACCGATTTGACCAGAGTATTGAACTGGTAAAACGCGCGCCCGTATTCAGCGGCGCCGAAGGCGATGATCAACAGCGGCACCAGCACGAGCGCGAATTCCACTGCGGCCGCGCCACGCTGCCCGTGGCGGCCCCGAAGCGCCTTTTTGCGGGGCACAGGTCCGGAGAGAGCTTGACGGATGTGCATGGCTCACCTCACCAGCGCAGGGACGAACGGACCCGCGCTTCCGGCGCCGCCGGGAACGCCATTCGAGGCGCACGGAACGTCCGGGTCCGTCGATGGCCCAAGGTATTCGAGCCACATGTTCATGCTCCCGCTCGGATTGTTCGAGATCGGGTTCAGCATGAAGATGCATGCCCAGGACTTCAGCGGCAGGCCGGCCTTGGGGTTGGTGCAGTCCACGACGGGCGCCGACATCAGGCGACGGTCGCGACCGGAGGTCGTCAGCTGGCCCGGGGTCAGTATCGTTCCCTTGATGGTGTACGTGTCGGTCGGCCCGCTGATCGCGACGTCACCCTGGAATGATGTATGAGCACTCAGCTGATTATTCAAATAATCAGTCCGTGCGTCCTGGTGGGTGACCCAGCTGTCCCACGTGTAGGCATAGCCCGAGAAATCCGGCGCCGACTCGGTCGTCTTGATGCCGCCTTGATAGATACCAAAGCGACTGTTGTATGCAGCAGCCACTGAACTCTTGACGCCGGATTCCTTCAGGTTCGAGTCGACCACGGGCAAGGTGCATTCACCATCACCGGTCAGCAGCTTAGTGATTTCGCTCGCGCCGCCCGCCGACCCGCTGAAATCCACCCACTTGACGCTGGACGATGGAAGGCCGGCACTCTCGGGGGCATCGACCAGGTCACCACTCTTGTCGATCACGCCGCGCATCCAGTGCCCCTTGGCCGGTACCTCCCCCTGGCAGATCGCGACGGGCAAGGCGCAGGTCAGTTGCGACGGGATCATTTTGCCGACAGCTGTCGCGCTGACTGACATATCGCCGATCGGCGTGGACCGGATCAGGTCCAGGACCTGTATGAAGAAGGTCTTGATGGCCGACTGCGAAATCTGGCATCGCACATGCTTGATCGCCGGGATGTCGGCCAGACTATACGAGCCCGCAGACTGGTAGGGGCCATCGATGTTGTCCTTCGCAAACTGCACCGTGATCGTGCTGTTGGCGCCACCGACCGTATTGTCCTGAAGGACGGCTTTATGGCGACCAGCGACCAGCGTCGCGGCTGAATTGGCGGTCGTGAGCGCATCGGCAGCCCCAGCCTTCTTGGCCAGTACGCCGACGCCTGCCAGCGCACAGGCATCGGCACTGTTTTGCAGCTCAGTCTTGGCGATGTACATCTGGCCGAGGTCGATCGCCAGCCCGACCATCGCGACCATGACCAGGATGGTGATCCCGACCAGGATGGCCACGACGCCCTTTTCCCGCGGGCGCCGCGGGCGGCGGGCAGGCCGCCCTTGGCTCGCCGCTCTCGCTGCTCTCGCTGTTCTAAATGCTTGCATGACTGCCTCGACTTCGTATGCCTGTGAGTACGGCGACCTGACGGGTCGCCGCGCCATCAACGGCTGCCGCCGCTGCCACCCACGCCGATGGTGAACACGTTCTGCGGCGGCGGCGGTTCCTTGAAGGTGCTGCGATAACGAATGACGGTTTCACGCGCTGCGCCACCCTCCATGGACTCCGGCAGGGCCTTCGTGCCGGCGTCAGGATTGAGCACCTGCTGCGCCATCATCATTCGCTCGTTCTCGCCGAAATGCTGGTCCCAGTGGGGCGTGGTCTGTACGCAGCCGGCGAGGGCTGCGGCGCTGAGCAGGACCAGCGCTGCATTGGTCTTGAAGGGGGTCATGGACTTCTCCTTGTCGTTCGATATCAGCAATGGGCGCCGTGCTTATTTCATCTCGAAGCTGTTCGGGTCGGCCTTGGGCTGGCTTTGGCCGCTGGCACTGCCGCCTTGCTCCTGCTTGCCACCTTCCAGCCGGCCATTCAGGAAGATGTCCGTGCGTGACGGCTCCTTGTAATTGTCGGTCGGCAGTGCGCCCACATTCGACAGCGGCTTCACCAGGCGCGGAGTCACGACAAACACCAGCTCGGTGCGATCGTTCTGGAAGTCGCTGCTGCGGAACAGCGCGCCAATGATCGGGATCTCGCCCAGGATGGGGAAGGCCTTGATGTTGGTCGTCGTATTGTTCTTGATCAGGCCGCCGATCGCGAAGCTCTGTCCATCACCCAGCTGCACAGTGGTCGATGCGCGCCGTGTGGTAATCAGCGGCAGGATCTGGGTCGAGCTATTGTTAAAGTTCGTGATGCCGATGCCGTCCTTCGACAATTCGGACACTTCCGGCGCCACCTGCAAGTTGATGCGACCTCCTGCCAGCACCGTCGGCGTGAAGCGCAGTCCGATGCCGAACTCTTTTTCCTGCAGCGAGATCGTCGTGCCGCCACCGGCGCTGTTCTGCGAAACCGGGATCAGGATCTTGCCGCCGGCAAGGAAGCTTCCCTCCTGGCCGCTGATGGCCATCACATTCGGCTCAGCCAGAATCTTCACCAGGCCATCTTTCTTCTCGGCTTCGATGGAAATTTTGGTTTTGCCACCATCACGCGTAATGTTGGCCGCGCCACCCAAGGTCCCGGTCAGGAAACTGGACAGCAAATTGAAGGTCCACATGCCGCTGCTCGGCGCGCCGTTGACACCAGCCCCCAGCTTGTCGATCAGAGACTTCGACACCTCGGCGACCTTCACCTCCAGCATCACTTGCTGCGCGCTGCCCACCGAGAGCAGGTTGATCACGCGGACCTGGGCCAGCTGAAGATTGGTTTGCTGCGCGCCGGACTGATTGTTGGCCATCCCTTCCTGCTGCGCGTTCCGGTTCATGACCGCCGGCTGGCGCACGTAGGCTTGCGCAAGCTCGACAGCGCGCGCAATCGCGATCGAATCCGATACCGTGCCGGACAACACGAGACTGTCGGCAGCGGCTGTGACGCGAATTTCCTTTTCCTCGGGCATCAGCTCCCTGTAGGTGTTCATCAGCTCGCCCGGATCCATCGTCACCGATACGTCAATCACGCTGCAAACGCCGCGCTTGCCCTGCAAGATCATGTTGGTGGTGCCGACCGACACGCCGAGCAGGTACAGGGTCTCGGGCGAGACCAGCATCGCCTGGGCGACGTTGGGATTGCCAAGGGTGCGGTTCGTCACCGGGTCGGGCAGCTTGAGTAGCGTCGACTTCCCGATCGGCAGGATGATCTTGGACGGCGACGCCACTTCGCCGTTGCAAGTCATTCCTGGCATGTTGGTCTTGGGCGTGGCGGCCACTTGTCCGCCGGCGGCCTGCTGTGCGTGGGCCGGTGCGACGGCCAGTGTGAAGGCGGCCAGCATGCCAACGGCACGGCGCAGCGGTGATGCGTTGGAAATATCGTTATTCATCGCGATTGCCTCCCTGGTCTGACCAGTCTCAGTAACATTCCTGTGAATTGCGCAGGCCGTTGATGACGCCCACACACGATGCCGGCGCTGCCTCCGCGACCGGCGGCGCAACCGGCGCTGTGCCGGATCCGCCTTCGGCCTGCTTGACGGTGCTTGCCGGTGCCGCTTTAGCCATGGCGCTCTTGACCTTGTGCGCCACTTTTTGCGCCGGCATTTTGGCGGACGCCGGTGCAGGCTTTTTCTCGTCGGCCTTGCCCGGTTCGTTCAGGCCGAGCAGGGTCGCCTTGGTCGCGCCGGCGGTGGTGGTATCAGCCGGATCGACCTGGTTGCGCAGTACCAGTGACAGGTTGCCGACACTGCGCGCGAGGTCGATCTTCTCGGCTTCTTCCGGCGTGACCTCGAGCGTGACCGCATTCACCACGCGCGGCTTGGTCTCGTCACGACTGGCTTCCTGCGCGACGGCGAGCACCAGGATGTGCTCCAGCACGATCTTCGAGATGGCCGCATCCTTGTT
>JBDKLN010000013.1:0-13049 GCA_039806045.1 Pseudomonadota bacterium | reverse complement strand
CAGCGCGGCCAACCACATCGGTCACTCACTTCGATCTTCGGTAAGATGTCAGCCGGAAAAAATTTCCGGCCATGACCCCGCACGCCCGTCCGGTCTGGTTTAGCCAATAACAACCGTCGGGGGAGACATCTGATGAAACTCGGCCAGGCAGTCAACATTGCCGACCTCAGGGAGATAGCGCGCCGTAATTTGCCGCGCTCGGTGTTCGGATTCATCGATGGTGGCGCGCATGATGAAGTGACCTTGCGCGACAACGTTGATGATTTTTCGCGGCTGCGCTTTGCGCCACGCATGCTGGTCGATGTGAGCGAGCGCCGCCAATCGATTCAATTGCTCGGCCAGTCGCTGGCGTCGCCACTGGTATTCGGCCCGACCGGCATCGCCGGTTTGCTGTGGCCTGAAGGCGACCTCTGCTTGGCACGTGCGACCGAAGCGCGTGGCATCGGCTTTTGCCAGTCAACGACCTCGAATGCCACCATTGAACAGGTGGCCAGCCACGGTCGCAGCAATCATTGGTTCCAGCTCTATGTGCAAAAAGATCGCGGCCTTACGCGCTCGTTGCTGCAACGCGCTCACGATGCCGGCTGCCCGGTGCTGGTTCTCACGGTGGACTTGCCATTGCCCGGCGCGCGCGAGCGTGATGTGCGCACCGGATTCACGCTGCCGCCGCGCATGGGCCTGTCCAATATCTTCGATTACGCGCGCCGCATCGGCTGGCTGTGGCGCATGGCGGGCGCGCCGCGCTTCACCTTTGGCAATCTCGACGATCCGAACGGCGCCCCGCGCAAACTGATGACGCTGGCCGAGCAGGTCGGCAAGAATTTCGATCCTTCGGTCAACTGGAAAGACCTGGACTGGATCCGCAGCGCATGGCCGGGCAAGCTGGCGATCAAGGGCTTGCTGCGTGCCGATGATGCTGTGCGCGCTGTCGAGCATGGCGCCGATGCCGTGATCGTGTCGAACCACGGTGGCCGCCAGCTCGACCAGGTGCAGTCCGGCATTGCCGCGCTGCCAGCGGTGGCCGACGCGGTATCCGGGCGTGTGCCGGTATTGATGGATGGAGGCATTCGTCGCGGCAGTGATGTCGTGAAGGCACGGGCGCTGGGCGCGACCGCCTGCATCGTTGGTCGGGCCGGTTTGTATGGCCTGGCCGCTGGCGGTCAGGCAGGTGTCGAACGTGCGATCGCGATGCTGCAGCAGGAGATCGACCTCACGCTCGCCTTGCTTGGCGTCCCAGACATCGCGCAGGTGGATGGCAGCGCTCTGGCCTGAGCAATGCACCAGGGCTGCTGGTCCGGGCTAACTGGTTTGGCCTCGCCAATGTTGGCGGTGAGGCGCAGGACGGGTTCGCCATCCTGAAACTTTTTGCCAAGCTGGATATCCGATGATGACTGACAGGCAAAGCGGGATGCCTGCCTTGCCGACGTTCACGTAACCGGAGCAGACCCATGTCGCATTCGCCTCCATCACCAAGTGCAGCAGCGCAGCGCCTGAGTGCAAAACATTCCGGGCAAGCCGGCCATGGCGGCCCGGTAGTGGAATTCGCCTCGGACTTGTCGGTATCGCCCGGCGATAATTCATTGTCAGTCACACCGAAGGATGTGACGCCTGCCGATGCGGCGGCCCGCGACCTGATGGCACGCCACGTCGACTCGCGCGACCCGGACGAAAAGCAGCAGGCTTTGCTCGATGATGCGATCGACCTGAGCTTTCCTGCCAGCGATCCGCCTGCCGTTGCTGGTGGCATTACGCGCATCGACAAGCCCGCCCGGGCGACGCGGCGGTGATCACGCCGGCCTCGCTCGCGCCGCCACAACGGCATGCCGTATTCCGTCATTGCAGTAGTCGCGCGCGGCTTGCCACCATTGCCATCGCTGCCGTCAGCAAGGCGATGCAGGCGATCGCTGCCTGCAATCCCCATCCTTCGGCAATCGCGCCCATCAGCGGCGGGCCCATCAGGCTGCCCGCATAGCCCATCGTGGCCACGCCTGCCAGTGCGAGCTTGCATTCCTTGCCTGCGGCGCTGTACACGAAAGGGAAGACCAGGGCGAGTCCGAGGCCTGCCATTGCAAAGCCGGCCAATGCCGTGAGGGCGCCCGGCGCGAGAACCGCCATCCCCAAGCCGCAAGCGGCCGTTGCCGATCCTGCGCAGACCAGCGCACGTGCGCCATGCCTGGATTTCAACCGGTCGCCAAAGCAGCGCGAGACCAGCATCGTCAGCGAGAACACGGACAGAGACAGCGGCGCCATCGCGTCGGATGCGCCAAATTGCTCTTTCATGAACAAGCTGCTCCAGCTGCCGATGCTCCCTTCGGCGATGGCACCGAGCAAGCTGAGCGCCCCCAGCAAGGCAAGGCGGCCACGCGGCAACGTGAAGGACGCGCCGGCACCGCAAGGTTCTGTTTGACCGTTGGCACCTGCTGCGCCCGTATCGGTGTGACCGGCATCGCTTTCCGAGGCGCTTGCCATCCCCGACAGGCAGAGCCACAGGAGCGCGCACAGCGGCAGGGACAGCAGGCTGAACT
The DNA here is from genome assembly GCA_039806045.1 of Pseudomonadota bacterium. Lineage (GTDB taxonomy): Bacteria > Pseudomonadota > Gammaproteobacteria > Burkholderiales > Burkholderiaceae_D > Pernthalerella. Next base: position 10,524 of record JBDKLN010000013.1, on the reverse strand, counting down.
GCTGCAGGGGCGTGACCTGTAACGATGCCATCGCGCTGCCCAGCGTGACGCCCGCGAGGCCGCCCCCACAAGCGCATCCGTGCAGCCGGGACATCATCGGCCTGCGCCGGGCCGCCTCGAGACGGGACGCGAGCCCATTCATCGCAACGTCAAAGACGCTGGACGTGATGCCCAGCACCAGCATTGCAGCCATCAGCAGCGGCAATGACGGTGAGGCCGCTGCTGCCACCAGCACGCCGGGCAACAACCAGCCCGCGATGCGCAAAGTGTGCAGCCGGCCGAGTCTTGCGAGCAGCGGCGCCGACAGCCTTGGTGACAGCACGGCACCTGTCCCCGAACACAACAAAACCATCGCCAGCTGCGAATGCGTCAGGTGCAAACCCTGCTGGATGCCAGGCAGCCGCCCGGCCCAGGAGCCCATCAGCATCCCGTACCAGGCGAAGGTGGCCGGCACAGCGAAATGACGAGCGTTGGTCAACGAAACAAGGGAGGCGAGGGCGACGGAAGGGGGCGGCTGGAGGGGCGCGGTGGCAGGGCTGGCCGTTGGCGTCAGGGTCATGGTCAGGTAGAGGGCTTGCTTCAGGGAATACCCCTTTGTTCGTGACCTCCGGAAATAGTTTCTGCATGGCAGAAAAAAAGCGAGTGTTGATCTCTCTCAAGTTACCAAAGTTGCAACAGTCGTACTGTGCAGGCAAAGGCAAGGGGGATCAGGCGATGAAGCACGTACATACCCATTACGACAACCTGAAGGTGGCACGGGACGCGCCCCCCGAGGTGATACGCGCGGCGTACAAGACGCTCAGCCACAAATTCCATCCGGACCGCCATGGCGGCAGCGACAAGGCAACCCAGACCTTCCAGTTGATCAATTCGGCCTACGACGTGCTGTCGGACCATGAGCGCAGGCGCAAGCACGACGCATGGATCGCTCGCGCCGAAGCCGAACTGCTTGCACGCCCGGCAGCCCCGCCTCAGGCGAAGCCCTGGAACGGGCGGGAGCGCCGCAAGAGGCCGCCCATTGCCGCCGCTCGGGCGGCCGGGCGCGCGGCGGCAGCCGGTTTGCGGGTGCCGGGCGTTTCCACAGTGCTATGGGCATCCGTCGCGCTGGTGGGAGCCATGCTGGTGTTGCTGTTCCAGCACTGATCGCTTCAAACGCGGAATCACATCAGGCACCCCGAATGGTTGACTGTTTTGTTGGCCTCGCATTGGTTTGATATTTATATTGATATAAAATTTCCGCAAGTTAACTCGTCCTGCAACATCCCGCACACTGATGGCTACGCAGGTCCTTCATCGCTGGCATTCGTCTGCCACCCTCCGCATATTCGGTAGTTGGGCAGGCACCCTGCTTGTTGTTCTGGTAGGGATCTGGGTCATTGCGCTGCACCAGATTGATGAACGCGAGGAACGGTTCCGCTGGCGCGCCATCGACGCCCTGAGCGATGAAGCCACGCAGGTGGCCGGCGAAATCAGCGAAACCGTCCGCGGTGCCGACAACCTGCTTCTGCTGCTCAAGGAAGAGATCGAGCGCGGTCAGGATATCAGCCACTATGAGGTTTACACCAAGAGCGTTCTTGGTGGTAAGGCGGCGCGCATATTCGTCGTCGATGCCGCTGGGAAGCCGGTTGCGGTCGCGCTGCCGGGCGGCGGGGGGCGTCTGCCGGCGCAACTGTACCTGCAGGGCCTCGCCAGCGAACCCGGGTTGCATATGCGGATCGACCACGGTCTTGCCAGCACGGCCCAGGGGAATGTCCGGCTGATCGCGTTTTCGCGTCGCATTGATCGCAGTGACCGCAAATTCGGCGGCGCCGTCGTGATCGAAATGGCGGCCTCCGATCTTGCGTCCGTCGACGGGCAAGTGTCCCTCCGTCATGCGACGCAGGTGTTGCTGCGCACGCCCGATGGCGTCGATTTGCACGTCAGCGGACAGACGCCGGGTTCGCTGGGCCTGCGGCCCGCCGATTACCTGCATACCGATCGTGTGCGCAGTGGCGCAGAGCTTGTGCCGGGTGCCGCCTTTGTGGATGGTCGCGCGCATTTCATTGGCTGGCAGCGCGTCGATCACTATCCGCTGGTGGCCATGGCCAGCGTACCGGAGCAGCTTGCGCTGGACCAGCACCGTGCGCAAGATCACATCGAAACCCTGGGCGCCACAGCGCTCAGTGCCTTGCTCGGCATGTGCACGGCGCTCGGCGCTTCACTGCAGTGGCGGCGTCATCGCAATCGGACAAAACTGCGCGCAATCCAGGAGACTTTCCGGCAAGCGGTCGAAGCTTCGCACGAAGCGCTGTACATGTTATGCCCCTTGTATGGCGAGCATGGCGTCGTGAATGATTTCCTGATCGAGGATTGCAACGAACAGGCCGCGCGGCGCTCGCACCTGAAGCGCGGTGACATGTTGGGTCGCACCTTGCGCGAACTGATGCCGGAGGAAGACCGCGCCCGCATGCATGACTTCCTCATGCGTATCCTGTCCGAAGGCCTGGTCGAGGACGAGATCGAAATCGGGTGGCATGACCGCAAGCAGCCCGGCGCGGCACCGGCGGGCTGGGTACAACGACGCGGCGTCAAGACTGAGGCAGGCATTGCCGTCATCGTGCGCGATGTCACGGAATCGCGCAGCCAGCAGGAAGCGCTGGCAAACATGGCGGTCACCGATGCGCTGACGGGCTTGCCCAACCGACGCTGGCTGGTGGATCACTTGTCGGCAATCCTGCGCACCAGCAGCGAGGGAAAGCGCAAAGTGGCCTTGCTATTCATCGATCTCGACAACTTCAAGATCGTCAATGACACCCTCGGGCACGAAACAGGCGACCGGGTGCTGATGGATGTCTCTGCCTGCCTGAAGGCGACGGTGCGCTTGTATGACACCGTGGTGCGTCTGGGCGGCGACGAGTTCACCGTGGTCGTCGAGGACATCGCCAACACGCATGATGTCGAAGACCGGGCAGCACGCGTCGTGTCGGCCATCAACCGCCTGAACCAGACAGCGCCCTGGGGGGCGTTCTCGGTGACGGCCTCGGTCGGCATCGCCATCTTCCCCGACCATACGTCGGACCCGCAGGTGCTGCTGCAATATGCGGATATCGCGATGTATTCGGCCAAGACAGCCGGCAAGGCGCAATATCGGATTTTCTCGGCCGAGCATGCGAGCGAACTGCAGCGACGCGTCCAGTTGCAACAAGATTTGCAGAAGGCGGTTGGTACCTATCAGCTGCAACTGCATTACCAGCCGCGCGTTGACGCGTTCACGGGCAAGTTGACGGGCCTCGAATCGCTGCTGCGCTGGCAGCATCCGGAAAACGGCCTGGTATTGCCGACCGAGTTCATACCGCTGGCGGAGGAGCGCGGGCTGATCATCGAAGTCGGCGAATGGTCGTTCGAGCTGCTGTGCCGCCAGATACGCGCCTGGCTGGACCAGGGGCTGGATTGCCAGCGCGTTTCGTTCAATGTCTCGGAGCTGCAAGTGCGCAGCGAGCGCTTCCGCGACTACCTGACCGACTGCCTGGCGCGCCACGGGCTGACCACGGATCGCATCGCACTCGAGTTGACCGAAACGGCGATCGGCCGCGACGATGAAGCGCTGGCAGACGAACTGGCGAAGCTGCATGATCTGGGCATACGCATCGAGATCGACGATTTCGGCACCGGGCATTCATCGCTGTCGCGCTTGCGGCGGCTGGCAGTGGACGTGCTGAAAATCGATCAATCCTTCGTGCACACGCTGGGCGATGACCTGAAGGGTGACGCACTCTGCAGCGCTATTCATTCGATCGGCCAGGCGCTGGGGATCGTGATCGTCGCCGAAGGCGTCGAGACCGCCGAGCAACTGGAGCGGTTGCGCCAGTTCGGTTCCGATGAAGTGCAGGGCTACCTGATCTCGCGTCCGATGCCAGCCAGCGCATTGTCGCCGCTGCTGCAGGGGCAGCCATTGTTCGAGCCGGTGCCGCGTACACTGGTGCGCCTGAAGCGTCCCTGACGATGGACTTCGCTCGCCTTGCAGGGCGGCGCCGGCGCAAGTCGTTCACAAACGCACGGGGGGGATGACCGGCTCCGGTATAGTGCGGGGGTGATCCACCTCAGGCGCCTGCGCGCCGCTATCGATTCCAGCGTGAGCACGAACAGCACCCCCGATGAGGCTGCCGTTGTCTTGTCCGCCCTGCGGCAGATGGGACTTGTCGATGCCGGCGAAACGCCGGCGGTCACGCCCCTGACCGGCGGCGTGTCGTCATTGATCGTACGGGTCGATACGCGCCGCGGACCGCTGTGCGTGAAGCAGGCGCTGCCGGCATTGAAGGTGACTTCCGAATGGTTGGCGCCGCAAGACCGCAGTCACGCCGAGGTGGCCTGGCTGCGTGAAGTGTCGGCGCGCTGGCCACAGGCCGTTCCCGAATTGCTGGGCGAGGATCCGGCGACTTACTGCTTTGCGATGAGCTGGCTGCCGCCTCCGGATTATCCGGTGTGGAAGGCGCAGCTGCGCGATGGCTGCGCCGATCTTGCGACCGCAAAGCAGGTGGCGACCCTGGTGGCGGCCATCCATGCCGGTACCGCGGGCAACCCCGCACTGGCGAGGCGCTTCGCCTTCGACCGCAATTTCTTCGAACTCAGACTCGATCCGTATTTCGGCGCCGCAGCGCTCGCGCATCCGGATTGCGCGCCGGCGCTGCGGCAACTGTCGGCCGATACGGCTGCGCGCAAGCTGGCGCTGGTGCATGGCGACATCAGCCCGAAAAACATCCTCGCGGGACCGGCCGGCCCGGTGATCCTCGATGCCGAATGCGCATGGTATGGCGACCCGGCCTTCGACGCCGCCTTCTGCCTGTGCCACTTGCTGTCCAAGTGCCTGTGGCAAGCGGCGCACCGCGTGCACTATCTCGCGGCCTGGGATGCGTTCTGCGATGCCTATCTGGATGGCGTGCGCTGGGAGCCGCGCGATGCGATCGCGGGCCGCATCGCGCGGCTGCTGGCGGCGATCCTGCTGGCGCGTGTCGACGGCAAGTCGCCGCTCGAATATCTCGGCGAGGCCGAGCGCGCGTTGCAGCGGCAATTCGCGCGGCGCTGGCTGCTCGCACGCGACTGCACGCTGGCTGCGATGCGCAGCGACTGGCAAGCGATGCTTGCCTGAAGGGGGGGCCGCACACTGTTGCTTGCGCGGATGCCCATCCATTTTTCCACCGAACCTGCCTCACTTTCCATCTTCTGACGAGACGCGCACCATGCAAACACTGATCCGCCAACTCCGCGCACGACGCATCTGGGATTCGCGCGGGCGGCCAACCGTCGAGGTCGACGTGCTGCTGGATGGCGGCATTTGCGGGCGTGGCGTCGCACCGGCGGGCGCATCGACCGGCAGCCATGAAGCGGTCGAATTGCGCGACGGTGGGGATGCCTGCGATGGCTTTGGCGTGCAGCGTGCGCTGGACGGCATTGCGCGCGAGATCGCGCCGGCACTGATCGGGATGGATGTGCTGCAGCAGCAGGCCATCGACGACTTGCTGGTCCGTCTGGATGGCACGCCAAACAAGGCGCGGCTGGGCGGCAATGCATTGATCGCCACATCGATGGCCGTGCTTGACGCTGCGGCCAAGGTCAGCGGCCAGCCCTTGTGGCGCTACCTCTCCGGGGACGCACCGGTCAGCATGCCGCTGCCGGAAATTCAGATCTTCGGCGGCGGCGCCCATGCACAGCGCCGCATCGACATCCAGGATTTGCTGGTGATGCCGGTGGGGGCGTCCGGCATCGACGAGGCGCTGGCGATGGTGGGCGAGGTCTACCGCGCTGCGGGCAAGCTGATGGATGACGCGGGCCGGCGCGCCGGCGTCGCCGACGAGGGCGGCTGGTGGCCCAATTTCGACAGCAACGAACATGCGCTGGAAATGCTGGCGCGTTCCATCGACAAGGCAGGCTATCGCCATGGCGAGGTCGTGATCTCGCTGGATATCGCCGCCTCCGAATTCGGGCGTGACGGTCTGTACCGACCCGGCCTGGCCGGAACCACCTACACCACCGACGAGTGGATCGCGGTGCTGCTGGCATGGGTTGCGCGTTATCCCATCCTGTCGATCGAAGACCCGGTCGCTGAAGACGACCGCGATGGCATGATCGCGTTCACCGCCGCTGTCGGCGATCGTGTGCAGGTAATCGGCGACGACTACCTCGTCACTCATGCCGCACGCGTCGATGCCGCTGCCAGCGACCGTGCGTGCAATGCCGTCCTCATCAAGCCCAATCAGGCCGGCACCATCAGCGAAACGCTGGCCGCGCTGCGGGCCGCCAAACGTCACGGCATGGGCACCATCGTGTCCGCACGCTCCGGCGAGACGGAAGACGTGATGATTTCCCACCTGTCGGTAGGCTGGAACGCCGGGCAGCTGAAGGTCGGCTCCTTCGCGCGTTCCGAGCGGATGGCGAAGTGGAATGAATTGCTGCGCATCGAAGAAGCGCTGGGCAATCACGCCAGCTACGCGGGGCGCAAAGCCTTGCCGCTGGCGCCTGCAAGCCGTTGACCGGCACCATGCCGGCCCGCTTTGTATCCACGCATCGCGTTCAGTGAAGGCTGCGAGCGCTGATCGCTGCGCTCATTCCCGCTCAGGCAGGAAGACAGTGTCCGGATCGAGCGGGTACAGCGGTCGCCGCAAGTGCCGGAACGGGAACAGCGCGTAATTCGAACTGGTCGGCCCGCCCCGGTCCGCATCGCATTCGACCAGACCACGCGCGATCGCCCCGAACACCGGGCGGCAGTACATGCGCGACTTCAGCAGCAGGAAATTATGCAGTACCGGCTCGATGCCGACGCAGCGGAACACGCCAAGGTCATAGGGCTCCGTGCGGCGCTCGGTGATCACCAGCTGCGCGGGGCCGATGTCGAACCGCACCGTTCGTCCCATCGTCAGGCGCTGGCCCGTGTAAATCGGGCCCGTGACCGTGAATGCGCCGTCGCTGCGGGCCAGCACACGGCCTCGGCAGGTGAGCGGCGTCTTGCGGATGCCCAGCGCATCGAGCGCGATGCGATTGCCGATCTCGACCGTGGCCTGCTCGCCGGCTTGCCTGTCCCAAAGCGCCTCGACGGCCTGCGGGTCGCACAGCGGCCCGACGGCGATGCCAGACAGGCCGGCATCCAGCGCAGCCTGCAGCACATCCATCGTGTCGCAGGTGCCGCCTGACATGACGTTGTCGCTGTGGTCGAGCAGCAGCACCGGTCCGCTGCCGGGCAACTCCGCCAGCGCAGCTGCGCGTGCGACGGATTGTGCCGTCGGTTCGCTGCGGTAGACGAAACCTTCGCGCTCGTCCCAGACCTGGCGCGCAATGCGGTCGGCCACCTGCTGCGCGAGGGCCGGATCGCCGTCGACAGTCACCACGACCGACATCCCCGCATCCATCATGTCGGCCAGTGAAAAACCGGCCATGACCGTGGCCGCCAATACGCCGGGCCATTGCTCTGCCGCGCGCGCAGCGTCGACGGCGCGCCGCATCGCGCCATCGGCGCTGGCGCTGCGCAGCGTGTGCGAAAGCAGCGGCAGCTGGCGCCAGCGCGTGACCGGATGCGTGCGGCCGGCAATCCGGTCGAACAGCAGGCGTGCCGCATGCTCGCCGGTCTCGGCCATGTCGACATGCGGATAAGTCTTGAAGCCGACGATGATATCGGCGTGGTCCACCATGCGTTGCGTGACATTGCCGTGCAGGTCAAGCGCGACCGCGATCGGTACGTCGGGCAGCTTGCGTCGCAGTTGGGCCAGCAGCCAGCCTTCGACGTCAGGTTCGCTGGCGCTGACCATGGCGCCGTGCAGGTCGAGCAGGATGGCCGTTACATCGGGTGTGGCGGCATCGAGCACGCAGTGGCACAGGTGCTGGCGGGCGTCGTCGGTGACCGTGCCGCCGGGATTGGCGGTGGCCGATACCGGCGTCAGCAGCGTTGCGCCCGGCACGGCTTGCGCCGCGCGAATGAAGGCGCCCAGCGCGGTGCGCGCGTGGCGCTGGTCCGCCAGTGCTGCCGCGCCGTACAGCGGCTCGAAATCATCCAGCCGCGTCGGCAGCGGCGAGAACGTGTTGGTTTCGTGGTTGATGCGCGCCAGCAGGAAGGTCATCGCAGCCTCGCGTCGCAACGTGGCGGATCGAAAAGCGGTTTACCCTGGCTGTCGCAGCGCCCGCTTCAGCAGCTTGCCGTTCGCATTGCGCGGCAACGGTGCATCGACGAACACCACCTGCTCGGGCACTTTGTAGTCGGCCAGATTTTGTGCACAGTGCGCGCGCACCGCATCGGCATCAGTGCTGGCCTGTGGTGCATACAGGTAGGCATGCACGCGCTCGCCCAGCACCGGGCAAGGGTGGCCGACAACGGCGGCTTCGACCACGCCGGGCACCGCCATCAGCACGTTCTCGACCTCGACCGAATAGATCTTGAAGCCGCCGCGGTTGATCATGTCCTTGATGCGGTCGAAGATGCGCACCAGCCCCTCGGCATCGACCGAGCCCAGGTCGCCGGAGCGCCAGCAGCCGTCGGCAAAGCCCCGCGCCGTCGCTTCCGGGTTGTCCCAGTAGCCGGGCACCACCATGGCCCCGCCTATCCACAATTCACCGGACTGGCCGGTCGGCACTTCCTGGCCGTCGGCGTCCATCACCCGGATGTCGGCACAGGGCACGGCGATGCCAACGGCGTCGTTATACACGGCCGACAAGCCGAGCGGCATGATGGTGGCCGGCGACGTCGTTTCGGTCGAGCCGTAGCAGTTCACCAGTGTCAGTCCCGGCACGGACTGTGCGAGTGCCTGCACGGTGGGCACCGGCATCGGCGCGCCGCCGTAGCCGCCGACGCGCCACGCGGACAGGTCGAGCTGGGTGAACGCGGGCTGCAGCAGGCACAGCTGGTACATCGCCGGCACCATCAGCGAGTAGGTGATGCGCTCGTCCGCCAGCAGCTGCACGAAGGCGGGTGCCTTGAAGTCGGGCACGATCACCAACGTGCCGCCGACGTGAACCATCGCCGCGATCAGTGCGATGAGCCCGGTCACGTGGCTGGCCGGCACCGCCAGCGCGGCGCGGTCGTCATGCGTGAGCTTCAATGCGACTTCGTAATGAACCACCGAGTGCGCGATGTTGAGATGGGTCAGCATCGCCCCCTTGGGATGGCCGGTGGTGCCCGAGGTGTAGAGGATGCACGCGCAGTCATCTTCGCTGACGCGCGCCATCGGCACGCCGTGGCCGCTGCCGCGTGCCAGTTCATACAGGCTGCCGGCAGGCTGGCGCACACGCAGACAGGGCGCGGTGCTGGCGTCGGGGATGCGGTCCTCGAGCGCGTCGTCGTAGACGATGCCGGCCGCGCCGCACTGGTTGACGATCCAGGCCAAACCCGGCCCCTGTTCGCGCACGCCCACCGGCACCGCGATCACGCCCAGCTTTTGCAGCGCGAACAGCACGCTGACGAATTCGGGCCGGTTCGACAGGAACATCACCACGCGCTCACCCTGACGCAGCCCTTCGGCAGCAAAGCCGGCCGCGAGGCGATCGACGTCGTCGGCCAGCTGCCCATAGGTGATGCGCTGACCTTCGCAACGGATGGCTTCGCTGTCCGGCGCCAGTGATGCCATGCGCGACAGCATGGCGTAGACAGATGGCGGCCGCTCAACGAAGCAGCGCAGGCGGCGTCCGAAATGGGCTTCGTCCCGCATTGCGGGGAGCGTTACATGGTCTTGCCAGCGGATCATGTCAGCGTCGTGCTTGGGCAGGGGTGTCAGCCAGTCATTTTGCATTGGCGCCGCGCTCGATCAGGATTTCCTCATCGAGCAGGTTGCGCGAATGGTTGAGGTCGGACTGCGCGATCACCACCGACAGGTCGCTGCCGCGCAGGCCGGCGATCACTTCCGACAGCCGTGCCGACAGTGCCGGCGCGACGCCTTCAAAGGGTTCGTCGAGCAGCAGCAGCTTGTGTCCGATGGACAGCGCACGCGCCAATGCCACCAGCTTCTGCTGGCCGCCCGACAAGAGCAGCGCACGGCGCTCGCGCATCGCTTTCAGTTCGGGCAGCACCTCGTAGATGAACTCCAGTCGCGGCACGGTATTGCGCAGCTTGGCCGCCCACAGCGGCACGAGGATGTTTTCTTCCACCGTCAATTCTGGCACCAGCCCGCGGTCTTCGGGCATATAGCCGATGCCGAGCGCCGCGCGCAAGTGGCGCGGCATGCGCGTCAGGTCCTTGCCTTCGAAGCGGAGGCTACCGGCCGTCAACGGCAGGTGGCCCATGATCGCGCGCAGCGTGGTGGACTTGCCGGCCCCGTTGCGGCCGATAAGGCCGATCATCTTGCCTTCGCGGATCGACAGCGACAGCCCGCGCAGTACTTGCACCGACTGGATGGAGACATCAATGGCAGCGAGCTCAAGCATGGGCGGTGGGCTCCCGGATTTCGCCGGTCACATGGCGCTGCACGTCCGGGTGCGCCAGCACCTCGTCCGGATGGCCGTCGGCGATGATGCGGCCGCTGTAGAAGGCCGCCACGCGATCGGAAAAACGTTCGACGATGTCCATGTCAT
>JBDKLN010000012.1:0-12936 GCA_039806045.1 Pseudomonadota bacterium | reverse complement strand
AGCAGCAACAGCATCCAGCCTTGCGCGCCGATCGCGCGCGCCAGTGCCAGACCCGGCAAGAACCAGCCCCACGCAAAGACGTAGCGCAGCAGCGCACGCCGCCAATGTACCGGATTGCCATCGCGGCCGACCACGCGTATGCGCCAGGTCTTCATCGCCAGCGTCTGTCCGCTGTGGGTCCAGAACCAGCAGAAATACACGCCCAGCACCACGAACAGCCAGTCCTGCAGCGCATCGCGCAGATAGAGTGCGTGGCGCTGCTGCAGCAGTGTCGAGACCAGCCAGGTCGCGATGAACAGCACGCCGAACAACAGCATCGCTTCATAGACCATGCACAGCAGGCGGTTCTTCAGCGGCGCCGATAGTGCCCCGCTGTTGATGTCAGCACCTGCGGCTTCGGTGGTTGTGTGGTCAGGTGATGGCGGAGAGTGGGTCACGATGATGAAGCGGCTGCACGGAGGAAGACCGGCATTGTAAGCGTTTGCGTCGTGTGGCCATGGGATTCGGATGCCGGAAAATGTCAAATTGCTAAAGAAGCGGGCGCTGAACTGCAAGCGCGCAAGAAGCTGTGGCGGGCGCTGGCAACGTGCGCGGCGGATGCGTAATTCGTGCACTGCACAGTCTCGGCGGGGGGCAGGCCTATCGCGCCAAAAGGGTTGATTTCATTGGCTTTTTCCAAGATTTTCCTTGACCTTGGTGCTGCAACGCATTAAGGTAATGTTCCCCTCGCTACAGCGAGGGGTATTTTTTGGCTTTTCCCGGTCGGCGCATAAGGCCCATCAGGAATCACGCCACTTTCATACGAAAGCTGTTTGTTCTAGCCCACGCCACAAGCGTGAGGAAACGTGAACCTGCAACTCCAACGAAGGCTGAACGAGTCGCGTTGAGCGTCGGTTTGAAGTGCGCCGTAGTGCGCATGACGGATCGGCGTGACCGCACAAAGAAGGGACGCCATCAGTGAGCACAGGCTAGCGCTTCCGCCAGGGGAGAGCATCCGATCAATTTCCCAATGGACCTTGAAAGGACGTAGCAATGAGTACCGAAATCACTGGCGCCGACATTGTCGTGCGCTGTCTCGCCGAAGAGGGCGTCGAACACGTGTTTGGCTATCCCGGCGGCTCCGTTCTCTACATTTACGACGAGATCTTCAAGCAGGACAAGTTCCAGCATATTCTCGTACGTCACGAGCAGGCCGCGGTGCACGCCGCCGATGCGTATTCGCGCAGCTCGAACAAAGTCGGCGTGTGCCTCGTCACCTCCGGTCCCGGCGTCACCAATGCGGTGACGGGCCTGGCCACGGCTTACATGGATTCCATCCCGATGGTGGTCCTCACTGGCCAGGTCCCGACGCATGCGATCGGCCAGGATGCATTCCAGGAATGCGACACCGTCGGCATTACCCGACCGTGCGTGAAGCACAACTTCCTCGTGAAGGATGTGCGCGACCTGGCGGCGACCATCAAGAAAGCTTTCTACATCGCGACCACCGGCCGTCCGGGGCCGGTGCTGGTGGATATCCCGAAGGACATCACCATCGCCAAGACCACGTACGAATATCCGAAGACGGTCGATATGCGTTCGTACAAGCCGGTCGACAAGGGGCATGCGGGCCAGATCCGCAAGGCCGTGCAGCTGCTGCTGCAGGCCGAGCGCCCGATGATCTATACCGGCGGCGGCGTGATCCTCGCCGATGCCGCGCCGGAAGTGAACAAGCTGGTCGACATGCTCGGCTATCCGGTCACGAACACGCTGATGGGCCTTGGCGGCTATCGCTCGACCAGCGACAAGTTCGTCGGCATGCCCGGCATGCACGGCACCTACGAAGCCAATATGGCGATGCAGCACTGCGACGTGCTGATCGCGATCGGCGCGCGCTTCGATGACCGCGTGATCGGCAACCCGAAGCACTTCAGCCAGGTGTCCCGCAAGATCATTCACATCGATATCGACCCGTCGTCGATTTCCAAGCGCGTGAAGGTCGATATCCCCATCGTCGGCAACGTCAAGGACGTGATGCAAGACCTGCTGGCGCAGCTGGAAGCGGCCGACAGCAAGCCGAACCCGACCGCGATCGGCAGCTGGTGGAAGCAGATCAATGAATGGCGCGGCCGCGAGTGCCTGAAGTATCCGACCTCGAATGAAGTCATCAAGCCGCAGTCCGTCGTCGAGGCCCTGTGGAAGGTCACCAAGGGCGATGCGTTCATCACTTCCGACGTCGGCCAGCACCAGATGTGGGCCGCGCAGTACTACGGCTTTGACAAGCCGCGCCGCTGGATCAATTCCGGCGGCCTGGGCACGATGGGCGTGGGCCTGCCGTACGCGATGGGCGTGCAGATGGCCAACCCGGGTGCCGACGTTGCCTGCATCACCGGCGAAGCGTCGATCCAGATGTGCATCCAGGAACTCGCGACCTGCAAGCAATATCACCTGACGCCGAAGATCGTCCTGCTGAACAACCGCTACCTCGGCATGGTGCGCCAGTGGCAGCAGATCGACTACGGCTCGCGTTACTCCGAGTCCTACATGGATTCGCTGCCCGACTTCGACAAGCTGGTCGAATCGTTCGGCCATGTCGGCATGACGATCACCAAGCCGGGCGACGTTGAATCCACGCTGCGCGATGCGTTCGCCATGAAGGACAAGCTGGTCTTCATGAACTTCATCACCGACCGTGATGAAAACGTGTGGCCGATGGTCAAGGCCGGCAAGGGCCTGACGGAAATGCTGCTCGGCTCGGAGGACCTGTAATGCGACACATCATCTCTGCACTGCTTGAAAACGAAGCCGGCGCGCTGTCGCGCGTGGTCGGCTTGTTCTCGGCCCGTGGCTACAACATCGAGACCCTGACCGTTGCGCCGACCGAAGACCCGACCTTGTCGCGCATGACCATCGTCACCAGCGGCTCGGACGACGTGATCGAGCAGATCACCAAGCACCTGAACCGCCTGATCGAAGTCGTCAAGGTCGTCGACCTGACCGAAGGCGCGCACATCGAGCGTGAGCTGATGCTCATCAAAGTGCGCGCGGTCGGCAAGGAACGCGAGGAAATGAAGCGCACCACGGACATTTTCCGCGGCCGCATCATCGACGTCACCGAAAAGACCTACACGATCGAACTGACTGGCAACAAATCCAAACTGGACGCCTTCATCGATGCGATCGATCGCACCGCCATTCTTGAGACCGTCCGTACCGGCGGCTCGGGCATTGGCCGCGGCGAGCGCATCCTGAAAGTCTGACCCCAACAACCTCACTACTCTCATTACGGAAAAATCATGAAAGTTTTCTACGACAAAGACTGCGACCTGTCCCTCATCAAAGGCAAGAATGTCGCCATCATCGGCTACGGCTCGCAAGGCCATGCCCACGCACAGAACCTGAGCGAGTCGGGCGTCAACGTCACCGTCGGCCTGCGCAAGGGCGGTTCGTCCTGGGCCAAGGTTGAGAAGGCCGGCCTGAAGGTTGCCGAAGTCAACGATGCAGTGAAGGCTGCCGACGTCATCATGATCCTGCTGCCGGACGAGAACATCGCCCAGGTCTACAACGAAAACGTCGCACCGCACGCCAAGCAGGGCGCCACGCTGGCTTTCGCTCACGGCTTTAACGTCCACTATGGCCAGGTCGTGCCGCGCGCTGACCTCGACGTGATCATGGTCGCACCGAAGGCCCCGGGCCACACCGTGCGTGCCACCTACACCCAGGGTGGCGGCGTGCCGCACCTGGTCGCCGTGTACCAGGACAAGTCGGGCCGCGCCCGTGACGTCGCGCTGTCGTACGCGATGGCCAACGGCGGTGGCCGTGCCGGCATCATCGAGACCAACTTCCGCGAAGAGACCGAAACCGACCTGTTCGGCGAACAGGCCGTGCTGTGCGGCGGTACCGTCGAACTGATCAAGGCCGGTTTCGAGACCCTGGTCGAGGCAGGTTATGCACCGGAAATGGCTTACTTCGAATGCCTGCACGAACTGAAGCTGATCGTCGACCTGATCTATGAAGGCGGCATCGCCAACATGAACTATTCGATCTCGAACAACGCGGAATATGGCGAGTATGTCACCGGCCCGCGTGTCGTGACCGAAGACACCAAGAATGCGATGCGCCAGTGCCTGAAGGACATCCAGACCGGCGAATACGCGAAGAGCTTCATCCTCGAGAACAAGGCTGGTGCCCCGACCCTGATCTCGCGCCGTCGCCTGAACGCCGAGCACCAGATCGAAGTGGTGGGCGAGAAGCTGCGCGCGATGATGCCTTGGATCGCCAAGAACAAGATGGTCGATCAGTCGAAGAACTAAGCTTCTGCTGACACCATCGGCATCATGCGGGATACGCTTGCAAGCGCACCCCGCGCTCGCCCTAAAAGCTGTCCCCATGGACAGCTTTTTTTACGGGCTCACGTGCCTTGGATCGCCAAGAACAAGATGGTCGACCAGTCGAAGAACTAAGCAATCTCCAAGTTCCGCGCACAAAAAAATGGCCACCCCAGGGTGGCTATTTTTTTGGCTCGTCATTCACGATAGCCTGGCCAGCTGGTCCGCGAGCATCGCGCGCATGACGCTCGCAGTGTCGGGCTCAATGGTCAAACGCAGTTCGGGCTCACGGACCAGCTGAGGATCGACGATGCCCTGGCGAAGTTGCTCCGGATCGAACTCGATCACGGCCTGTGCCATTGCCGTATGGTCGGTTTCGCTCGCCGGGGTGCTGCTGTCGAAGCGGGCGTTGATCCGGATGCGGCGATTATTGTCGATATCCTCGATCGTGAAGTGCTTGAAGTACGTCGTGTAACCCACCCGCAGTTTGCCTTCGTACGTGCGCTGTACAGAGATCCAGAAGCGGGCATTGGCTTTCTGGTTTTTGTTATCCGGATCCAGCGACAGGATGGAAAGCTGCGACTGGCCAGCTGTTTTCATGCCGACAAGGGTGTGAGCCACCAGCCCGTTGCCGCCGCCCTGGAAGAGCGCGCGGCTGAGGGACTGCCGTATGGTCGGATCCGGCTCGAAAGCGGTCAGCGCTTGCAGCGCCGTGTCGCCATTGAGTTTCGAGATCACCGCATTGCGGCCTTCTCCGAAGCGGAAATGAGTGCGCTGTGCATCGTTGACGAAGACGTCGGCCACCCCCAGCTCGCCGTCGATGTCGCCTTCCCTGAGGCTGTCTTGCAGGAAGCTGAGGAAGCCGCTCTTGAACGTAGCGGTATCAGTCAGTCGCAACGATTGGTCCGGCATCTTTTCCCAGGCAACGGGCCAGCCGTCCGGCAGCATCTGGGCGATCCTCTCGTTGATCGTGCTATGCAGATGTGTTCCAGCGTGCGCGAGCAGCGCATCCCGCCGTACCGGCGTCCTGCCGTCCAGTCGGCCGGCCAGCAGCGAGATCAGCGACGCTTCTTCGAGCGACTTTTTTCCGTGCAGATGCAGCCAGGCGATCTCGGTCCTTTGCGCCACGGACAAGCGCTGCAACTCCAGATCCGGGTGCTTGGCCATCGTAGCGGCCAGTCCGACGATCGCGTTGGCTTCAGCGAAGCGCAAGTCGTGGGTCAGCATCAGTTGGACGGCATCGCGCGCTTCGGCCAAGGGTTTGCCGGCGGCCTGCACTTCCCGATAGACCTCCTTGGCCTTGTCCAGCGACAGCCCGTGATGTACGCGCAGGTAGGCCACCGGCAGCGCAGGCATATGCTGTCCCTCAAGGCGGCCGTCGATGTCCATGCGTCCGGCGCTTCCCACGATGTCGATCGCCTCGTGCACATTGCTGCCGTAGTTGAGCATCACGATCGCCAGGTTTCTGGCCCCCTTATCGGCCGTGGACTGGTCCAGCCCGCGGTCTCGCCTCAGATAGGTGTTCAGACCCTTCGCGAGCGCTTGCGGCAGTCTGGCCTCGCCGTCAAGATGTTTGCGCACATGCGGGAAGACTGCTGCATTGCCGCGCTGTCCAAAGAAATCGATCCTCTCCAGCGCTGAGGCTATCGGGTCGGCCTTGTGTGCCTCCTTGAGCGCGGCGATTTCTTCGGTGAAGCGGATGCGCCACGTGCTCGAGCTTCCCGGCCGCGCGGGGTCGCTGATTTTCGAGACGAGCTGGTCGAGAATTTGCATATCTTCGCGGCGCATGTCGCCGCTGAACATCGAGACTTCCTTGGCGAGCTTGTCGAGCACCGCGCTGCGCGCCCTGGCTTGCCAGTCGGTGGGCTTGTAGCCCTTGTCCAGGGCGCTGCGGAGCTTGCTGACGGCACGGTTGAACAGCGTGACTGCGCCATGGGTGACCTGCACTTCGCCAGACTTGCTGACGCGCAGTGCATCAGGTTGATGGGCGGCGGACAGGAAGGCGTCCATCGCTTCGACGGCGGATTGACGGGAATTCTCGATCTTCATGGAGAGCCTCGTGATCGGGGAAGGGGGGGCTGCGGGGGCACCCTACTGGGATTCATTTCCAAGGAGATACTCTCGGAACATTTTTGGGTGGCTCAGATCAGGCAAATGTTCAGGCTGAAATGCTCGATTTCCGAACTGCGACAGGCGCTGGCGACGGCAGATGGCAGGAGGAAGCGTGCCGCAGGCTCAAGACGGTTAAAATAAGCGTTTGCTCGAAATTTCTTCTAAGAAAAATATCGGCGCCAAGCCGTATGTCTCTGGAGCTGCCTTGAATTCTTATCCGCATCCGATCATCGCCCGCGAAGGCTGGCCTTTCCTTGGTATCGCCATCGTCGCAGCGCTGGTCGCGACCCAGTACCTGGGTGGCTGGTCGTGGCCGTTCTGGGTCATTGCCGTGTTCGTGCTGCAGTTCTTCCGCGACCCGGCGCGCACCATTCCGCAGGCGCCGAATGCCGTGCTGTCGCCGGCGGATGGGCGCATCGTCGTGGTCGAGAAGGCGCAGGATCCGTATGCCGGCCGCGAAGCCCTGAAGATCAGCGTGTTCATGAACGTGTTCAACGTCCACTCGAACCGTTCGCCCGTGGATGGCAAGATAGAGAAGGTCGAGTACTTCCCGGGCAAATTCGTCAATGCCGACCTCGACAAGGCGTCGACCGAAAACGAGCGCAATGCCGTCGTCGTCACCGCTGCCAATGGCGCGACCGTGACCTTCGTGCAGGTGGCCGGCCTCGTCGCCCGCCGCATCCTGTGCTACGTGGGCGCCGGCGACACGCTGGCGCGTGGTCAGCGTTACGGCTTTATCCGTTTCGGCTCGCGGGTCGACGTCTACCTGCCGCTGACGGCGCGTCCGCTGGTGACCGTCGGCGAAAAAGTGTCGGCGACCGAAACCATCCTGGCCGAGCTCTGAGCCGGCGTTATACGCCTGTCATCTTGGCTCAGGTAACATAAGCCCATGCCTATCTTCAGTCATCGCAAGAACAAGGCGAAAGCTGCTGCAAAGCCGTTTCGCCTGAACCGCCTGCCTCTGCGCCGCAATGCGGAGCCGCAACCCGACGGTGCGCCGGCCCCGGCACGCAGCCGCGGCATTTATCTGCTGCCGAATGCCTTCACGACCGCTGCGCTGTTCTGCGGCTTCTACGCGATCGTGATGGCGATGAACCAGCAATTCTCGAACGCTGCCGTGGCGATCTTCGCGGCCATGGTGCTGGATGCGACCGATGGCCGCGTCGCGCGCCTGACCAACACGCAAAGCGAGTTTGGCGCCCAGTACGACAGCCTGTCGGACATGGTGTCCTTCGGCGCTGCACCGGCGCTGATCGTCTATGAATGGGCTTTGCGCGGCATGGGCAAGCTCGGTTGGCTCGCGGCCTTCATTTACTGCGCGGGCGCTGCACTGCGCCTGGCACGCTTCAATACCAATATTGGCGTGGTCGACAAGCGCTTCTTCCAGGGGCTGCCCAGCCCGGCGGCGGCGGCGCTGGTGGCCGGCTTCATCTGGCTGATGGACGACCTGCGGATCGCCGGCGCGGACTTCAACTGGCTGTCCTGGGTCATTACCGTCTATGCGGGCCTGACCATGGTGACCAATGTGCCGTTCTACAGCTTCAAGGACGTCAACTACAAAAAGTCGGTCCCGTTCATCGCGATCTTCCTGATCGCGCTGGTTTTCGTCGCGGTGTCGAGCGATCCGCCCAAGGTGCTGTTCGGCCTGTTTGTGTTCTATGGACTGTCCGGCTACGGGGTCGCGGCCTGGCACTGGGCCAAGGGCAAACCGGTCAGCATCGTGCAGACCGAGCCTGAGCACGACAAGTAAGGAGGCAAGGGGCCTATCAGCCTGATAGAAAAGGGTGAGTTGCGCTTTTCCCCAATCCCCCTTATTCTTTTCCCCATGTCAAGCGCAATCCGTCACCCGCAGACCCTCTCCCTCGGCAGCCCGTCCGGCCTGCTGTTGCTGTACCTACTGCGCTGACCGCGCAGAGATCCCCTTACCCACAATTCGAGTTTCGCCCCGTCCGGCCACGAGCGAGGACAGGCGAAAATCCATGCAGATTTCCAAGATGCCAGGAGCCCAGGATGGCTGATTCAAACAAACTCATCATTTTCGATACCACGTTGCGCGATGGCGAGCAGTCGCCCGGCGCCTCGATGACCCGCGACGAAAAGATTCGTATCGCACGTCAGCTGGAGCGCCTGAAGGTCGATGTGATCGAAGCCGGTTTTGCGGCCTCGTCGCCGGGTGATTTCGAAGCCATCAAGGCCATCGCCGGCACGATCAAGGAATCCATCGTCTGCTCGCTGTCGCGTGCGAATGACCGTGACATTTCGCGTGCAGCCGAGGCATTGGCCGCCGCGCCGCGCAAACGCATCCACACCTTCATCGCGACCTCGCCGCTGCATATGGAGAAGAAGCTGCGCATGTCGCCGGACCAGGTGTACGAACAGGCCCGCCTCGCGGTGCGTTTTGCACGAAAGTTCACCGATGACGTCGAGTTCAGCCCCGAAGACGGCAGTCGCTCCGACGTTGACTTCCTGTGCCGCGTGCTCGAAGGCGTGATCGCCGAAGGCGCGACCACCATTAACTTTGCCGACACCGTCGGCTATGGCGTGCCTGAGTTGTACGGCAACATGCTGAAAACCTTGCGTGAGCGCATCCCGAATTCCGACAAGGCCGTCTGGTCGGTGCATTGCCATAACGACCTCGGCATGGCTGTGGCCAACTCGTTGGCCGGCGTGATGATTGGCGGTGCGCGTCAGGTCGAGTGCACGATCAATGGCCTGGGCGAGCGTGCCGGCAATACCGCGCTCGAAGAAATCGTGATGGCCGTGCGGACCCGCAAGGATCATTTCAAGCTCGACGTGGGCATCGATACCACGCAGATCGTGCCGACCTCGAAGCTGGTCGCGCAGATCACCGGTTTCGCGGTACAGCCGAACAAGGCCGTCGTTGGCGCGAACGCCTTCGCCCATGCATCCGGCATCCACCAGGATGGCATCCTGAAGGCGCGCGATACCTACGAAATCATGCGCGCCGAAGATGTGGGCTGGACCGCGAACAAGATCGTGCTGGGCAAGCTGTCGGGCCGCAACGCGTTCAAGCAGCGCCTCGAAGAGTTGGGCATCGAGCTGGACTCCGAGGCCGAAGTGAACGCCGCTTTTGCCCGCTTCAAGGAACTGGCTGACCGCAAGTCCGAGATCTTTGACGAGGACATCATGGCGCTGGTGTCGGACGAGCAGCATTCGCACGAAAAGGAGCATTTCAATTTCGTGTCACTGTCGCAGCAGTCCGAGACCGGAGAAAAGCCCAAGGCCTGTGTCACGTTCTCCGAAGAGGGCAAGGAAGTCACCTGCAAAGGCGAGGGCAACGGCCCGGTCGATGCGATCGTCAATGCGATTGAATCGCACACGCAGAGCGGTGCCGAACTGATGCTGTTCTCGGTCAATGCGATCACCACCGGCACCCAGTCGCAGGGCGAGGTGACGATGCGCCTGTCGAAGAATGGCCGCATCGTGAACGGCGTCGGTGCCGACCTCGATATCGTGGTCGCATCGGCCAAAGCTTACCTGTCGGCGCTCAACAAGCTGCATTCGAAGGTCGAGAAACTGAACCCGCAGCTGTAACCAGTCCGGGCACTTGCCGTGCAAGCCACGGCGGGTCGCTCCGAAAGCACTGCGGCAAAAGAAAAGGCCGTGCATGGCGCACGGCCTTTTTCATGGACGGCCCGTCAGGGGAGACGGCCGGGACGCCCGGGTAAGCGCGACCGACGTTGGATCGCCGGTCGGGCTGCCGACCCCATTACTGGATGGTCAGCTGCTTGCTCTGCGCTGCCAGTTTTTTCGGCAGTGTCAGCGTCAGCACGCCGTGTTCGAGTTTCGCGGCGGCTTGCGTGTCGTCAAGTTCATGCGGCAGTTCGAACGTGCGCGAGTACTTGCGGATCACGCGCTCGGCATGCATCACGGTTTCCCCTTCCTTGCGCTCGGTCTCACGCCGGACCTCGGCTTCGATCGCGACGCGGTTGCCGTCGACGGTGACTTTCAGGTCTTGCTTGGCCACGCCAGGCAAGTCGGCCTCGACCTGATAGCCGGCGTCGTTCTCGACCACGTCGATGCGCGGGCTGAAGGCGCCGACTTCACGGGCGGCCTCGGCCACCGGCGAGGCCAGTTCTTCCAGCATGCTGTCGAACAAGTTGCCGAGCAGGGTGGGGCGCAGGCCGCCAGCAAACGGATAGCCATTGCGATTGCGCAGGATCAGGTTCATGGTTTCCTCCGAAAAGAAGTGTTTGGGGTTGAACTTGGGAGGGGCGGCGATGGCGTCGCTGTCCCGATGACCTGAACATAGGGTGGGCAAAACGGATTTCAAGAGCCGGATTTCGCCGGAATTGAAATTATCTTATTGGCAATTTCCGGCGACCGGGGCGTGGCCGGCGCCGGATTCCGGCCCGGGCGGCGGTGCTGCGGGCAGGGTTCATACGGTTTTGCGTCACGGTGTCTATTCGGCTATAATCCCGCCTTGGCCCGAAATGGCCAAATCTTTAATCGTTGTCACGGTCCGCGGGGTTGCCATCTTCATGACTCCCGGCGCCGCATGTGAAAGGTAAGAAAAATGTCCGTAACTAAAGAAAGCAAAGCCGCCGTCATCGCGGCCAACGCCCGTGGTCAGAACGATACCGGCTCCCCTGAAGTCCAGGTGGCCCTGCTGACCGCACGTATCAACGACCTCAACGGCCACTTCAAGGCCCACGCGAAGGATCATCACTCCCGTCGTGGCCTGATCATGATGGTCAACCGTCGCAAGAGCCTGCTGGCTTACCTGAAGCGCACGGATGCTGACCGTTATCGCGCCCTGATCGAGAAACTGGGCCTGCGCAAGTAATTCTTGCCAGCGCCTCGACGCCAAATGCCTGTATCAGCCAGCTGATGCGGGCATTTCGTTTTTTAAGCTTTGCTTGATTTGCACCAGTTGAATCGTTGTATGCAGTAAGGCGGCGATGTGAAGCGACATCCCGCCCGTGGTGAGGTGAACGACAGCGCCTGAAAATCTGTCGGCAAAACTAGAAAGGAATTACCCGATGTTCAATAAAGTCACGAAGACCTTCCAGTACGGCCAACACACCGTCACGCTGGAAACCGGCGAGATCGCTCGCCAGGCCTCGGGCGCCGTGATGGTGTCGATCGAAGACACCGTCATCCTCGCGACCGTCGTCGCCAGGAAAGAAGCCAAGCCGGGCCAGGACTTCTTCCCGCTGACCGTCGATTACGTTGAAAAGACTTACGCTGCCGGCCGCATCCCCGGTGGCTTCTTCAAGCGCGAAGGCCGTCCGTCCGAGAAAGAGACGCTGACCTCGCGCCTGATCGATCGCCCGATCCGCCCGCTGTTCCCGGAAGGCTACCTGAACGAAGTGCAGGTCATCATCCATGTGCTGTCGGTGAACCCGGAAATCGACCCGGATATCCCGGCCATGATCGGTGCCTCGGCCGCACTGTGCGTGGCCGGCATTCCGTTCAACGGCCCGATCGGCGCAGCGCGCGTTGGCTATATCGATGGCCAATACGTGCTGAACCCGAGCGTGTCGCAGATGCCGCAATCGGCGATGGACCTCGTCGTTGCCGGTACCGAAGCTGCGGTGCTGATGGTCGAATCCGAAGCGCGTGAACTGTCGGAAGAAGTGATGCTGGGCGCGGTCGTGTTCGGCCACACCCAGATGAAGGCCGTGATCGACGCCATCCATGAGCTGGTGCGCGACGGTGGCAAGCCGGAAGTCCCCTGGAGCCCGGCACCGAAGAACGAAGCCCTGATCGCTCGCGTCACCGCACTGGCCGAAGGCCCGCTACGCGAAGCATTTGCGACCAAGGAAAAGCAGGCGCGTACCGACAAGCTGCGCGTGGTCAGCGCCAATGTGATGGCCAAGCTGGCTGAAGAAGCCGCTGCTGCCGGCACCGATGCACCGAACGCCGCTGAAGTCGGCGACATCATGTTCGGCCTCGAGTCGACCATCGTGCGTTCGCAGATCCTCAATGGCGAGCCGCGTATCGATGGCCGCGATACCCGTACCGTGCGCCCGATCTCGATCCGTTCGTCGGTGCTGCCGCGTACCCACGGCTCGGCACTGTTCACCCGTGGCGAGACGCAGGCACTGGTGGTCGCTACCCTCGGCACCGCACGTGACGAGCAAAAGATCGACGCGCTGACCGGCGAGTACAGCGATCGCTTCATGCTCCACTACAACATGCCTCCGTTCGCCACTGGCGAAACCGGCCGCGTCGGTTCGCCGAAGCGTCGCGAGATCGGCCATGGCCGTCTCGCCAAGCGCGCGCTGATCGCTGCACTGCCGGCTGCTGACGAGTTCAGCTACTCGCTGCGCCTGGTATCGGAGATCACTGAATCGAACGGTTCGTCGTCGATGGCTTCGGTGTGCGGCGGCAGCCTCGCGCTGATGGACGCCGGCGTGCCGATGAAGGCGCATGTCGCCGGCATCGCGATGGGCCTGATCAAGGAAGGCAACAAGTTCGCCGTGCTGTCCGACATCCTCGGTGATGAAGATCACCTGGGCGACATGGACTTCAAGGTGGCCGGCACTGCCGC
>JBDKLN010000011.1:0-7037 GCA_039806045.1 Pseudomonadota bacterium | reverse complement strand
CGATATCGGCTGGCTGTACATCTCCATTCTGGTCTTCTTCGGCCTCGCCAAAGTGAAGAAGGTTGCGCCGGCACCGAAGTTCGATCGCAAGAAGCTGGTCGCCGATATCGAGACCCTGCAGTCGGTGGTCGCGAACCGTTACGACGTGATGGCCAAGTATGCGCGTTCGCTGCGCAGCACCTGGCAGGATGAACTGGCGCACCTGCGTGACAATGCAGCGCTGGAGTCGGGCTTCCTGAAGTCGGCCAAGCAACTGCTGCAGCGCGAGCCCGCCAGCCTCGAAAGCGGCCAGCAGCAGCAACTGAGCGAGTTGTTCAAGCACAGCAAGGCACTCAAGACCATGCACGAGATGCGGGTCGAACTGGGCGCCATCTGGGAGCGTTCGCACTCCAGCAGCGACCAGCTGCTGCAGCAGCTGCGCGACTGGTGCGCACGTGCGGAAGCTTCCGGCATCCGTTCGCTGCAGGAGTTCTCGCTGCGCCTGCGCAGCTACGCCTGATCGCTGACGCGCTTCAGTCAGCATCGCAAAAACCCCGCATGATCCTGCGGGGTTTTTTGTTGGCAGCAGGCGAAAAAAAACCTCGCGAATCTCGCGAGGTTTTTTTGTGTCGGCAGAAACCGATTACTTGATCTTGGTTTCTTTGTACTCGACGTGCTTGCGTGCCTTCGGGTCGAACTTCACGATCGACATTTTTTCGGGCATCGTGCGCTTGTTCTTGGTGGTGGTGTAGAAGTGACCGGTGCCGGCAGTCGACTCCAGTTTGATCTTCTCGCGGCCTTTGCTGGTTGCCATGGTTCAGTATCCTTTGCGTAAACCTGATTAAACTTTCGCGCCACGTGCGCGCATATCGGCCAGCACCGCATCGATGCCCAGCTTGTCGATGATGCGGATGCCCGCACCCGAAACAGTCAGACGAACCCAGCGGTTTTCCGACTCAACCCAGAAACGGCGGTTCTGCAGGTTGGGCAGGAAGCGGCGCTTGGTCTTGTTATTTGCGTGGGAGACATTGTTGCCGACCATCGGCTTCTTCCCGGTAACTTCGCATTCACGTGCCACAGCAGACTCCTTGTAGATCCAGAATTTGGAAAAACCGCGATTGTACAGAAAAAAATATGAATATTCAATGACTTGCGAATAAAAATTGTGACGTGATGTGCGACGCATATTTAACAATTTGCTGCGCCAATCCACGGTTTTGCGAGGAAACGCGTCACAAAGCTGGCTTCGTTCCGTCGGGCAGGGCGATATCAGCACAGGCCATGTTCGTGAAACGACCAGGTCTGTTCCCCGGCGATGACCAGGTGATCGAGCATCTTCACTTCGACGCAGTCCATGGCTTGCTTCAGCCGGGCAGTCAGCTTCTTGTCCAATTCGCTCGGTCGCGCATGGCCGCCGGGATGATTGTGCGCAAAAATAACCGCCGCGGCATTGTGCTTGAGTGCCAGCCTGACAATTTCGCGCGGATAGATGCTGACGCGATCCAGCGTGCCCGTGGCGAGCGTGACCGACTCGATCAACTGGCCCTTCATGTCGACGAACAGCCCGACGAAGCATTCGGACTGCATCCAGGCAAAGTGGTGCCGCAGGTAGCGCCTCACCGCTTGCGGCGAGTCAAGCAGGCAGCTCTGCTGCAGCTCCTCCTCCAGTGCCCGGCGCAGCAACGCGTGCACGCACAACAGCGTGGCGCGCTTCGTATTGCCGACGCCGCGAATGCCAGACAGCTCGTTCGGTTCGGCGCGCAGCAGGGTGCCCAATGAACCAAAGCGGTCCAGCAAGCACTGCGCGAGGTCGATGGCGCTCTGGCCGCCGCTGCCGGTGCGCAGCAGGATGGCCACCAGTTCGGCATCGGACAGCGTCGCGGCACCGCGGGACAGCAGGCGTTCGCGCGGCCGCAGCAGCGGCGGCAAGTCGGTGATTCGCATGGGCTCCCCCTCCGGCGGACAGGAAAGGCTTGAATCTAGCGCTTCCCAAGGCATTTCTGGCGCGGGCGGTGGCTGCAGGCTGGCTTACAATACGAGGTCAATTTTCAACCGAACTGTTTATGTCGAATTTGCCACACCCCGTCGTCGCCGAAGGCGCCTTCCTGACTTTGCACTACCGCCTGTCCTCGGCTGACGGACGCGATATCGTGACCACGTTCGACGACAACCCCGCCACGCTGCAACTGGGTGCCGGACAGCTCGCGCCCGCGCTCGAGGCTTGCCTGCTCGGCCTGGCCGAGGGCACGCATCAGACTTTCGACCTGCCGGCCGGTACTGCCTTCGGGCCGCGCAACCCGGAGCTGCTGCAGCGTGTCTCGCTGGCGACCTTGCGCGAGAATTCCGACGCCGATGAAGACTATGCGGTCGGCGACCTGGTGGACTTCAATGCGCCGGGCGGTGGCAAGTTTGCCGGCGTGCTGCTCGAGATGGGTGAGCGCGATGCGCTGTTCGACTTCAATCACCCGCTGGCAGGCCAGCCCGTGAAATTCGAAGTGCGGATCATTGGCGTGCTGTAAAGCGCGGCTTGCAAGCGAACCTGATCATGACCAACGAAATCCTCCTGGCCCAGCCGCGCGGCTTTTGCGCGGGTGTCGATCGCGCAATCGAGATCGTCGAGCGCGCACTCGCACAGTTCGGCGCCCCTGTCTATGTGCGCCACGAGATCGTGCATAACGCCTACGTGGTGGCCGACCTGCGCAACAAGGGCGCGATCTTCATCGAAGAACTTGATGACGTGCCCGCCGGCAGCCACCTGGTGTTTTCCGCGCATGGCGTGTCGCGCGCCGTGAAGGCCGAGGCCGAGCAACGGGGCCTGAACGTCTTTGATGCGACATGCCCGCTAGTGACCAAGGTGCATGTCGAAGTCGCAAAGATGCGCGACGAAGGTCGCGAGATCATCATGATCGGCCATCAGGGTCATCCCGAAGTCGAGGGAACGATGGGCCAGAGCGACGGCGGCATGTATCTGGTTGAAACCGTCGCCGATGTCGACACGCTGCAGGTCCATACGCCCGACAAACTGGCTTTCGTATCGCAAACGACGCTGTCGGTCGACGACACGACCGAGATCATCGCCGCATTGAAGCGTCGCTTCCCGGGCATCGCCGAGCCGAAGAAAGGCGACATCTGTTACGCGACCACCAACCGCCAGCAGGCCGTCAAGTTCATGGCGCCGCAGGTGGAACTCGTGATCGTGGTCGGCAGCCCGAACAGCTCTAATTCCAACCGCCTGCGCGAAGTTGCGACTAACCATGGCGCCACGGCCTACATGGTCGACAACGCCGCACAGATCGACCCGGCGTGGCTGGCCGGCGTGTCGCGCATCGGCGTGACGGCCGGCGCATCTGCGCCGGAGATCCTCGTGCAACAGGTGATCGAGCGCCTGAAGGCGCTCGGTGCCGGCAGCGTGCGCGCGCTTGAAGGGGTCGAAGAGCATGTGACTTTCCCGCTGCCCAAAGGGCTGTCGGCCAAGCCGGCAGTCTGAAACACCGGGATTGTCCATGGATATCCTCGCCCAGCAACTGATCAATGGCCTCGTCCTCGGCAGCATGTATGCGCTGGTGGCGCTGGGCTACACGATGGTTTACGGGGTGCTCAACCTGATCAACTTCGCCCACGGCGAGGTGCTGATGATTGGTGCAATGACCAGCTGGACCTTGCTGCAATGGCTGCAAAAGGTCTTGCCCGGCTTGCCCGGCATCGTGCAATTGATGATCGCGATCGCCGGTGCCGTTCCGGTCTGCGTGATCGTCAGTGTGCTGATCGAGCGCATTGCCTATCGTCGCTTGCGGGATGCGCCGCGGCTGGCGCCGCTGATCACGGCGATCGGCGTTTCCATCTTGCTGCAGACCTTTGCGATGATGATCTGGGGCCGCAATCCGCTGCCCTTCCCGCAAGTACTGTCCACTGAGCCGCTGCATGTGGCTGGCGCGCTGATCACGCCGACACAAGTGCTGCTGCTGATCCTGGCAGCGATCGCGATGATGGTGCTGGTGCTGCTGGTCGAGCGCACCCGCATGGGCCGTGCGATGCGCGCGGTGGCCGAGAATCCGCGCGTCGCCGCATTGATGGGCGTCGATGCCAATCGCGTCATCGTGTTCACGTTTGCGATTGGCGCTGCGCTGGCGGCAGTCGCCGGCGTGATGTGGGCCGCCAATTACGCATCGGCGCAGTTTGCGATGGGCTTCGTGCCCGGCCTGAAGGCATTCTCGGCGGCGGTGCTGGGTGGCATCGGCAATATTTATGGCGCAATGCTGGGCGGCATACTGCTGGGCCTGATTGAAAGCCTGGGTGCCGGTTACATCGGCGACCTGACTGCCGGCGTGCTCGGCAGCCATTACCAAGATATCTTCGCCTTCGTCGTGCTGATTCTCGTACTGACCCTGCGACCGTCCGGCCTGATGGGCGAGCGCGTCGCCGACCGCTCATAAACCAGCCTGACGCCCATGAGCCACGCGGACAACAACAAGAACAACGCCGTGCCTTCGCATGCTGCCGCCACCGCCGCCCCGGGTGCCGCCCGACGCCAATGGGCGTGGCTCGCGTTTGCCGTGCTGGTGATTGCCTTTCCCTTCGTCGCGGCGCCGTTCGGCAATTCCTGGGTACGGATCGCTGATGTAGCGCTGCTGTACATCATGCTGGCACTGGGCCTGAACATCGTGGTCGGTTTTGCCGGCCTGCTGGATCTCGGTTACATCGCGTTCTTCGCCATCGGTGCCTACCTCGCCGGCCTGCTGGCCTCGCCACAACTCGTGGCCATCATCGAATCGCTGCAGCTGGAATACCCGGCCGCCGGCGCATGGCTGCTGCATTTCGTCGGGCAGGACCTGGCTACCAGCGGCCTCCACCTGTCGGTGTGGCTGATCGTGCCGATCGCAGCGGCCGTGGCCGGTTTGGCCGGCGCGCTGCTCGGCGCGCCGACACTGAAGCTGCGCGGCGATTACCTCGCCATCGTCACGCTGGGCTTCGGCGAGATCATTCGCATCTTCATGAACAACCTGAATGGCCCGGTCAACATCACCAACGGTCCGCAGGGCATCAACCTGATCGACCCGGTGAAGATCGGCGGCGTGTCGCTGGCGGGCGAACCCGGCTCCGGTGGCATCGTGAACCTCGGCAGCCTGGCGATGCCGTCGGTGAATGCCTACTACTACCTTTTCCTGTTGCTGTGCGTGGCCACGGTGTTCTTCTCGCAGCGACTGCAGCATTCGCGCCTGGGCCGCGCATGGATCGCCATACGCGAGGACGAGATCGCGGCCAAGGCCATGGGCATCAATGTGCGCAACGTGAAGCTGCTGGCCTTCGCGATGGGCGCGAGCTTCGGCGGGGTGGCCGGCGCCATGTTCGGCGCCTTCCAGAGTTTCGTGTCGCCGGAGTCTTTCTCGCTGATGGAATCGATCGCCGTGCTGGCGATGGTGGTGCTGGGTGGCATAGGTCACATACCGGGCGTGGTGCTTGGCGCTGCGCTGCTTGCCGCATTGCCCGAGATCCTCCGCCACACGGTGGAGCCGGTACAAATGGCGCTGTTCGGATCGATCTGGATCGAGGCGGAAGTGTTGCGTCAGCTACTGTACGGCCTGGCACTGGTGCTGATCATGCTCGCGCGGCCGTCGGGCCTGTGGCCGTCGCCGCGCCGCGAAGACCGGCTGTTGGCGAACGATGGCAAGCCCGACGGGAGTGCGGCATGAACGTGCTGCTGTCAGTATCTAACGCCAGCAAGCGCTTTGGCGGCCTGCAGGCATTGTCTGGCGTCAGTTTGACAGTGGCGCGGGGCCACATCCACGGCCTGATCGGACCGAATGGCGCGGGTAAGACGACCTGCTTCAACGTCATCACCGGCCTGTACCAGCCGGATGAGGGCGACTTCGTCCTCGACGGCCACGCCTATTCGCCATCGGCGCCGCATCGTGTCGCCCAGGCCGGCATCGCACGGACTTTCCAGAACATCCGCCTGTTCGGCGACATGAGTGCGATCGAGAACGTGATGGTTGGCCGTCACGTGCGCACGCACCAGGGCGTGCTGGGTGCGATCCTGCGCCATCGTGCGGCGCGCGAAGAAGAAGCGCAGATCAAGTGGAAGGCATTGCAGTTGCTGGACTTCGTCGGCATCGCCGCGCTGGCGCACCGCACCGCGCGCACCCTGTCTTACGGCGACCAGCGGCGGCTGGAAATTGCGCGCGCACTGGCGACCGAGCCCAAACTGCTCGCGCTGGACGAGCCGGCCGCCGGCATGAATGCCACCGAAAAGGAAGCATTGCGGGAGCTGCTCGGCCGCATTCGGGACAGCGGCACGACGATCCTGCTGATCGAGCATGACGTGAAACTGGTCATGGGCCTGTGTGATCGCATCACCGTGCTCGACTACGGCAAAGTCATCGCCGACGGTACGGCTGACGCAGTGAAGAAAGACCCGGCAGTGATTGCGGCCTACCTCGGCAAGGAGGCAGCATGAGCACCGACAAGCGCGCCGGCATCGATCAGCCGCTGCTGGACGTGCGTGGCTTGTCAGTCGCCTTCGGTGGCATCGAGGCGGTCCGCGGCGTCGATTTCAATGTTCGTGACGGCGAAGTGGTCACGCTGATCGGCGCCAACGGCGCCGGCAAGACCACGACACTCAAGGCCATCACCGGGACCTTGCCGCGCGCGCGGCGCACCGGGCAGGTCTGGTTCGACGGCCAAGCGATCGAGGCCCTGCCCGCCCATGCGTTGCCTGAGCGCGGACTGGCGATGGTGCCGGAAGGGCGCGGCGTGTTTGCGCGCATGACGATCCGCGAGAATCTGCTGATGGGCGCCTATGTCCGCGATGATCCGGACCTTGTTCCGGCGGATGTCGAGCGCTGGTTTGACATCTTTCCGCGCCTGAAAGAGCGATCGGAACAGTTGGCCGGTACCTTGTCCGGTGGCGAGCAGCAGATGCTGGCGATGTCCCGCGCGCTGATGAGCAGGCCCAAGCTGCTGTTGCTGGACGAACCGTCAATGGGCCTGTCGCCGATCATGGTCGAGCGCATCTTCGAAGTGATTCGCGACATCGCGACGCAGGGCGTCACCATCCTGTT
>JBDKLN010000010.1:0-4802 GCA_039806045.1 Pseudomonadota bacterium | reverse complement strand
TGGAGCCGCTGCGCGACCTGTTCAAGGATGAAGTGCGCAAGCTGGGCGTGGCGCTTGGCCTGCCGCACGACATGGTGTATCGCCATCCGTTCCCGGGCCCGGGCCTGGGCGTGCGCATCCTCGGCGAAGTGAAGATGGAATTCGCCGACCTGCTGCGCCGCGCCGATGCGATCTTTATCGAAGAGCTGCGCAATACCGCGATCCCGCTGCCGCAGGAACTGGCCGAAGGCCATCCGGTGGGGCACTTCCACAAAAACTGGTACGACGCCACCAGCCAGGCCTTCGCGGTCTTCCTGCCGGTGAAATCGGTCGGCGTGATGGGCGACGGCCGTACTTATGAATACGTGGTCGCACTGCGTGCGGTGCAAACGCTAGACTTCATGACGGCGCACTGGGCGCACCTGCCGCACGAGCTGCTGGGCAAGGTATCGAACCGCATCATCAACGAAGTGCGTGGCATCAACCGTGTCGTGTACGACATCTCGGGCAAGCCGCCGGCGACGATCGAATGGGAGTAAAGGCTGCCTATTGGCCGTGATACAGATCGCTTCGAAGCAGCGAATGGCCGGCACGAATGACCAGCACGATGTGGCGCATCGCATCGTGCAAGCAACACGACAGGGAGCAACGATGATGAAAAAATTTGTCATGCTGGCCACGCTGCTGTTTGCTTCCAGTCCCGTACTGGCCGGCTGGATGCTGGTACAGGAGTCGCACGACGGCATTCTCTATATCGATCGCGATGACGCAGAGAAGACGGCGAATGGCTGGAAGGTCAACAGCTCGCAGGATTTTCACAAGGCGCAGCGCTTTGGCGACAACGATTACCTGAGCGCGAAAACGCGCCATGAAATCGATTGCGCCGCCAACAAGGTCCGGACCCTGAGCGTCGAGTTGTTCCCCGAGAATATGGCCGGCGGTGGCGCACTGCACACCGATACCAAGCCCGGCGAATGGGCCGTGCCCGCCAAGGGCAGCAGTCTCGACCTGATCTGGTCGAGCATGTGTCGCTGAGATGTATCGCAGTATTCAGCGCTGAATGCAGCGCTGAATTCTGCGGCATGCGATGACATCGCCCGCAACCTCAAATTTAAAAGTCTTACATGGAAATCAAGGTCAACTTTCTCGACAAGCTGCGTCTGGAAGCCAAGTTCGATGACTTCACCGTCATTGCCGACCAGCCGATACGCTACAAGGGCGACGGTTCGGCGCCGGGGCCTTTCGATTATTTTCTGGCGTCCTCGGCCTTGTGTGCTGCGTACTTCGTGAAGTTGTACTGCAACACCCGCAATATCTCGACCGACAACATCCGCCTGTCGCAAAACAATATCGTCGATCCCGAAGATCGCTACCGGCAAATCTTCAAGATTCAGGTCGAGCTTCCGCCGGATATCCCGGAAGTCGATCGGCGCGGCATTTTGCGCTCGATCGAGCGTTGCACCGTCAAGAAAGTGGTGCAGGCCGGACCCGAGTTCGTGATCGAAGAGGTCGCGAGTCTCGATGCGGATGCGCAGTCGCTGCTGACCCTGAAGCCGGATAGCGATGCGCGTACCTTCATCCTCGGCAAGGACCTGCCGCTGGAGCAGACCATCGACAACATGTCGGGCGTGCTCGCGGACTTGGGCATCAAGATCGAAATCGCTTCGTGGCGCAACATCATTCCGAATGTGTGGTCGCTGCACATCCGTGACGCGCATTCGCCGATGTGTTTTACCAATGGCAAAGGTGCGACCAAGGAGAGCGCGCTGGCGTCAGCGCTGGGCGAGTACATCGAGCGCATCAGCAACAACCATTTTTATGCCGGTGCCTATTTTGGCGAAGACCTCGCCAACGCGTCCTTCGTACATTACCTGAACGAACGCTGGTTCCCGCCCGGTCCGGATGATGCGCTGCCGGCCGAGATCCTCGATGCTTACAGCCTGTCCATCTACGATCCTGACGGCGAGCTGCGCGCGTCGCACCTGATCGATACCAACTCCGGCAATGCGCAGCGCGGCATCTGCTCGCTGCCTTACGTCCGTCAATCCGATGGCGAGGTCGTGTACTTCCCGTCCAACCTGATCGAGAACCTTTTTGTCAGCAATGGCATGAGTGCCGGCAATACGCTGGTCGAGGCGCAGGTGCAATGTCTGTCCGAGATCTTTGAACGGGCAGTGAAGCGCGAAATCATCGAAGGCGAGATCGCCTTGCCGGATGTGCCGCAAGATGTGCTGGCCAAATACCCGCGCATCCTCGCCGGCATTCAAGGGCTGGAAGCGCAGGGATTCCCGGTGCTGGTCAAGGATGCGTCACTGGGCGGCACCTACCCGGTGATGTGCGTCACGCTGATGAATCCGCGCACCGGCGGTGTCTTTGCATCGTTCGGTGCGCATCCCAGCTTCGAAGTGGCGCTGGAACGCAGCCTCACCGAATTGCTGCAGGGGCGCAGCTTTGAAGGCCTCAATGATTTGCCGCGTCCCACCTTCGAGAGCAACGCAGTCACCGAGCCCAACAACTTTGTCGAGCACTTCATCGACTCCAGCGGCATCGTGTCATGGCGCTTCTTCAGTGCCAGGTCGGATTTCGAGTTCACCGAGTGGGATTTCACCGGCAAGGGCGACAATCCGAATGCGGAGGAAGCCGCCACTTTGTTCGGCATTCTCGAGGCCATGGGCAAGGAAGCCTATGTCGCGGTGCATGAGCAACTGGGCGCAATTGCCTGCCGCATCCTGGTGCCGGGATACTCGGAGGTGTATCCGGTCGAAGACCTGATCTGGGATAACACCAACAAGGCACTGCTGTTCCGTGAAGATGTGCTGAACCTGCATCGCCTGGACGATGACAGCCTGGCGGCACTGCTGGACCGACTGGAGAACAACGAGCTGGACGAGTTCTCTGATGTGGCTACCCTGATCGGTATCGAGTTTGACGAAAATACCGAATGGGGACAGCTGACCGTCCTGGAGCTGAAATTGCTGATCCATCTCGCGTTGCAGCAATTCGAGCAAGCGCATGAACTCGTCGGTGCCTTCCTGCAGTACAACGACAATACGGTTGAGCGCGGCTTGTTCTACCAGGCCTTGAACGTGGTGCTGGAAGTGATGCTTGACGATGAACTCGAGCTTGACGACTACGTGCTCAACTTCCGCCGCATGTTTGGCGATGCTCGCATGGATGCCGTGCTGGGCTCGGTGGAGGGCAGCGTACGCTTCTTCGGACTGACGCCGACGAGCATGCAGCTGGAAGGGCTCGACCGGCACCACCGGCTGCTCGACAGCTACAGGAAACTGCACAGCGCGCGTTCAAAAGCGGCGGGAATCACCGGCTAGGGCTGCGCACAGCCGGATACCCAGTCCGCTGTATCGCGCCGATCCCGTGCCTGCGGTCTCCGGGCGTTTCGTCACACGAGTACCGAAGAGCGTACACCTGATGCTGTCGGAGCGAGCGAAGGCCGAAGGGGTCAGCCTGAATACCCTCATACTGGCTTTGCTCGCAGAAGGGCTGGGCCGGCGCGAGAGTCGGGTCTGAGGCGCGAACAACCGGGATCAGTGGATCAGAGCTTGTAACTCTTGGTCGACGAACCGCCACCACCGCCTTTTTTGCGCGTTCCGCCTTTGGCGACGGCGCGCATACGAACCAGCGATTCGACCGCACCGTCGAGCAGGAAGCGATCGACCTGGAACAGGCCGCTCTGCAGCGGGAAAGCGAAGCCGATGTACTTGCCCGAGTTGCGGATGGATTTGTCGATCGATTCGAAGTTGGAAAAAATGTAGCGCGGCTTTTTGCCCAGCTTGCGGCAGACCAGTTCCAGTTGCGCCGATCCGCCATCAGCATTCACCAGCACCGGATAGCGTTCACCATCTTCGCAATTGGTGCTGGTGGCCAGCAACCACAGGCAGTCGCCGGACTCGAGGTAGCAGTACTGTCCCAGCACCGCATTGCTGTCATTGACGGTGGCAGCGAAATAGCCCTCACCGCCTTCGATGGTGCCCACCATCCAGTTGCCGAAGCTTTCGGTATCCGCCCGTACCACCAAAGGGGCGGCACTCAGCAGGAGCGCCATCAGCAGTTGCAGGGCTCGGGCAGGGAGGTTAAGGCAGTGACTGCGGGACATGGCCGTCGTGGGGGGAATAGTCTGGTCCTGAAAACTATACCATTGCCTAACTGCAGTATTGATGACGGCACTGAAAGGATATTCAAATCGATAACAAGGCAAGCGGGCTGGATTTTTGCCATGTTAATCCTGATAAAATGTACTAATAATCATAAGTGTTATCTCAAAGAACTTTATTAAATGTCTGCTTTGTCGCGTTGGGCGTTTGGGCACGTCGAATTCCCTGAAGGGGAGGAATTCCGGGAGTTCCAATACAAGTTCCTGGTGGTGGTCCTGTTATTCGGCAGCATCACTACCGGACTTTTCTTGGGGCTGGTGGCAGCGGGAATATCGCCGCCTTTCTCTGCGACGCACATGCGATCGATGCGGATCTACACTGCGATCGGCACGGTGCTTTGGCTGGCGCTGCGGGGGCGAAAGCACTGGTTCCTTCCTGTCGCCTGGCTGTATTACGTGGCAAGCCTGTGTGAACTGTTTTCGTCGGCAATCTTTGTGGCTAACGACGAATTGCGCATCATCTGGCTCTTCTCCAATATTCCGGCGACTTACCTGCTGCTGGGCAGAGTGGTGGGTGGCGTGACAACGGCGTTGATCATGGTCGGATTCGTCGGCATCAATCCCTATGTGGCCGCACCGTATTCGGCAAATGCGATCGCCACCGGCGTGATCGCGATGGTGTACTTTGGCGTCTTTTTCCATGCCTATGCGC
>JBDKLN010000009.1:0-22418 GCA_039806045.1 Pseudomonadota bacterium | reverse complement strand
GTGTAGTCGACGTCTTCCGCGTTTGACAACACCTCTTTCATTCGAAGCATGTTCTCGTCGGCCAGGTTCAACTGGTTTTCGATCTTGTTGCCGGCGGCGCCCACCGAAGCCAGGCTGTTCGACAAGCCGTCCTGCATCGTCGTCATTTCGCCGACGGCACGGCTGATGCTCTTGGTATCGTTCGCCTGCAGCGCGGTCGACAGGTCCTGGATGGCCTCGAAGAAGCCGACCGCGACCGGGTTGCCGCTGTCGTCGGTGCGCACGATCTTGTCGAACGGACGTGTGCCCGGACGGCTGGTATCGACCATGCTCTGGTCGCCGATGCCGGCCGGGACGATGGTCTGGTCTCCCTGGTAGACCACCCTGCCCTGCTCGTTCGAAGCGAATGCCAGCTGCCCGACGCGCGTGCCCGAGAAAATGTAATTGCCGTTCACATCCTGCGTATTCGCC
This sequence comes from Pseudomonadota bacterium, assembly GCA_039806045.1. Taxonomy (GTDB): domain Bacteria; phylum Pseudomonadota; class Gammaproteobacteria; order Burkholderiales; family Burkholderiaceae_D; genus Pernthalerella. The sequence goes on along the minus strand of JBDKLN010000009.1, from coordinate 21,968 downwards.
AGCGACAGCAGTTGGTCGCGCAGTTCGCGCACCTCGATGTCGATCGACTTGCGGTCCTTGGCCTGGTAGGTGTCGTTGGCGGCCTGTACCGTCAATTCCTTCAGGCGCGTCATGATGTCGGTCGCCGAGTCGAGCGCCGATTCCTGCTGCGACAGCTTGTCCTGCACCTGTTTCATCGTGTCGATGTAGCTGGTCTGGCGCGCGACCGCCGATTTCAGCCGCGAGATCTCGGCCGACTTGTCCGGCGCATCGCTGGGCTTGATGACCTGCTTGGTCGTCGACAATTGCATTTGCGTCTTCGACAGGCGATCCTGGGTCGTGCCCATCTGGGATATCGCGCGGTCGAAACGCAGGGTTGTTGACATCTGGCTCATGCTCATCAGCTCCGTTTCAATTCAATCAGCGTGCGGCCTGCAGGATGGAGTCGAACAATTCATTGGCCATCTGCATGGCTTTCGCGTTGGCCTGATAGGCCTGCTGGAAGCGGATCAGGTCGGCGGCTTCCGAATCAAGCGATACACCCGACACCTTGTCGCGCGCCTCGACGGCCTGGTCGTTGACGACTTGCAGCGCCTTTTGCGCAATCGTGGCCTGGCTGGAGAAGTTGCCGATCTTGCCGACTTCTTCCTCGTAAGCCTGCGACAGGGTCTTGCCGCCCTCGCCGCCGATGAAGCCGCGCGTCTGCAGCGCGACGATGTCGAGCATGTTCTGGTTATTGCCGGTGCCGTCCTGGTTGCCGTCGATGACGAACTTGTCGCCCGCCATCGGCACCCGGTTCAGCGTCAGCTGCACGCCCTGGTACACGATGCCGGCCTTGGGGTCGTAATCACGCTCGGCCAGCTTGGTGACGATGCCGTTGGCCGGGTTGGTCCAGCTGATCTGGTAGTGATTCGCCGACGTGAACGTGACATTGAATTTTTCGCTGCGCAGCGCATCGATGCGCTGTTCATCCAGCGACGCCGGATCGGCCATCGAGGCATCGAAGCTGCCGGCGACGGTGCCCGAGCCCTCAGTCACGAACACCAGCAAGTCTTCCTTGGCTGCGCCGTCGATATACACGCCGGTACGCAGGCCCAGCTTGGCCAGCTCGGCCGCGCCCTCTTCCGTGTGCTCGGCAGTGAAGCCGATGCGAATGTCGTCGGTCGAGGCCAGGTCCAGCTGGCCATGGTAAGTGCCATTGCCCAGGCCCAGCGCATTGCTGCCGCCGGTGAGCGTGGAGATCGCGATATCGGCGCCGCTGCCGTTGCGAACCAGCATGGAGCCGTCGGCGTCGATCTCGGCGAACACTTTCGAATAGGTGCCGCCGGCGATACCCAGCGCATTGACCTCGTCCAGCGGGCCCAGCACGATATCTTCGCCGGCCTTGTCGGAGCCGGCATTGGACAGCGTGATCTCGCCGCTGCCGCCATCGATCGTGGCCGTCACCCCGGTATCGGCGGTGTTTGCATTGATCGCGTCGACCATGTCCTGGCGGTTCGCGAACGTGCCGTTCACGCCACTGCCGGCGATGCTGACGCCATTGATCGACAGCTTGCGCAACAGGTTCTGCGAGGATTGCGCGGCCACCACATGGCCGGTGTCGGCCTGGTTGATCGCGGCGGCCAGATCGTCGGCCGACGTGAAAGCGCCGCCGGTGCCGCTGCCGGCCACCTTGACGCCGTTGATCTGCAGCGGCAGCCCCTTGTCGAGGCCATCCTTGATGTTCTTGGCCGGCGAACGCAATTCGTTCGAACCGGTGACCACGACCGGCGGCTCCAGCGTCGAACCGGTGCTGTTGAGCCAGCCCACCATGTCCGGCACCTTCAGGCGACGGTTGTAATCCAGTGCGCCGAGTGCCTTGCCGTTCAGGGTCAGCGTATTGCCGGCGATGCCATCCACATTGGAAGGAATGCGCGCGCCGTCAATGGCGGCCGACATCGGCACGATGGGCATCAGGCCCGTGTAGTACTTGCCCTTGGGCGTGCCGAGGAAATCGAGGTCGCCGGCCACGCCATCCTTGCCATAGCCGATGGTGATTGCGTAGCCGTCGCCGAAATTCAGCTTGCCACGGTAAGTCTTTTCATTGGCCAGCACGCCGTCGTCCGTCATGTCGCCGACGCGGATATCGTTGCCGCCGTAACCGTCCGCATTGTTGAGCACCAGCGCCGTGCCATCCGCATTCACCGACGCCACGACATTGGTTTCGTTCGCATACTGCGAATTGATCTGCAGCGCAAGGTCGGCCAGCGTGCGGCCGGCTTGCGCCGGTAGGCCGACGCCATTGATGAACAGGCCCTTGGCCGGGTCGATCGCCAGCTCAGGCGTGACGGTGCTGGCATTGACGCCGACCGCCGGCTCCAGTCCGTCGGCGGCACGGTTCATCCATTCCGCGATATCGCTGGCCTGGATGGTCTTGGCCGGCTGGGTCGGATACAAGGCCGGCAGCGAGCGGCCGTTGATGGTCAGGTGGTTGCCACCGATCGATGCCATGTTGGCCGGGATCGTCGAGCCGGTCAGTTCTACATGCTCGATCGTGCTCGGCAGCACGTCATGCTCCGGGGTGAATTGCGTCGCGCGGTCATACTGTGTGACCGGCTTGGACATCAGCCCGTAGAACACCGACATCTGCTTGTAGCCGGTTTCGCCGGACTTGTTCAGGTAGTCCGACGAATAGGTCGTGCCACCGATGAAGCCGTTCTTGGTGGTGATCAGCGAGCGCAGGGTCGCATCGTCCGTGATTGGCGCACCGAGCAGCTGACGGCCGTCACGCGTGAAGACCTGGAGGTTCTGCTTGTCGCTCGCATTGTCGAGGAACAGCGACCAGTTGTCGGCGCCCATCGGGATCTGGCCGAGCAGCACATCGCGCGGCGCAGCGATGCCGGCTGACGGATCGGGATTGTTGCGCAAGACCTGCGACAGCGACTTGACGCTCGCCGGGTCTGCATAATCGGCCGCGTACGTCAGCGATGCATCTGCGCCCGACAGGTTATTCGGGTTTTCAATCACGCGGAACAGGCCGCCCGCGGCGACCTTGTTCGCATCGTCGATCGCCAGCCGGATGCCGGCCGACGGACGATCGATTTTCACCGACTGCCCGCTGACGGGGTCGGTTTTGGTGATCGGGTCGATCTGGAACAGGTCCTTGCCGACCTTGCCTTCAACGTCGATGCCATTGCGATGGATCGCATTGATCTCGCCGGCAAAGGTCGTCACCAGATAATCCAGCGACGCGAAAGTCGGCTGCAGCACTTGCTCGCGGAAACCCAGCAGGCCGCCCAGCTCGCCGCTGGACACCCCCACCACCTCGGTCGGGGTCTTGCTGTACGGGTCGGCGACGATGGTCACGCGCGACAGGTCTTTTTCGTCGAAGCGCGCCTCCAGCGGCACCGTCTTGTCGCCATCGACGATCTTGGCGCCGCCAACGGCATTACCGACCGACAGATCCACGGCGCCATTGGCACGGGTCGTGACGTTGACTTTGACCAGCGCCGACAGCTTGGTCAGCAGCAGGTCGCGCTGATCCAGCAAGTCCGGCGGCTGGCGATCCACCAGCGGGTGCTTCGACAGCTGCTTGTTGACGGTCGCAATCTGGCCGGCCAGGGTATTGATGTCGGCCACGCGCGCATTGATCGAATCGCGGGTCTCGGTATCGACGCCCGTCATCTGGGTCGACAGTTCATTGAAACGACCCGCCAGGCTGTCGCCGTCGCGCAGGAATTGCTGGCGCAGGATGGTCGACGACGGGTCGGCCGACAATGAACGCGAGGTCGCGAAAAACTGGTCCAGCGCAGCCGGCAAGCCGATGGTGTCGCTGCCGAGGATATCGACCACGCGGTTCGCGTAATTGACCATCGGGCCCTGGGTGTTCAGTTCGGCGGTGCTGTTGCGCAGATTGGTTTCGAGGAACTGGTCGTAGGCGCGCTTGATGGCTGTCACCGCCGTGCCGGTGCCGAGATAGACGCGGCCCTGCTGACGCGGCATGGTCTCGTTGAGCGAGGTCTCCTGACGGACATAGCCCTCGGTGCCGACGTTGGCGATGTTGTTCGATACGGTCGACAGCGCGCGCTGGTAAGCCGCGACGCCCGAGCTGCCGATGCTGAGCAAGTCACTCATTTAGCACTCCCGAACACCGGCGACGCCTGGTTGCGGTCGATATTGAATTTATCCGGGCGCACCAGCTTGATGGCCGGCGCGCTGCGCTGGATCTCCAGCGGCGGCTGCGGCGTGTTCAGCGGCATCGGCTCGGCCTTGGCCTTGAAATCGGTCGGCGCCGACTTGTCGCGGTCGATCGCCTTGACCAGCATGTCGGCCACGCCCAGCGTATTGCGCCTGGCCATCTGCATCGACAATTCGCGGTCGTACATGTCCTGGAACTGACTCTCGGTGTCCGACCCCATCAGGTCGTCCTTTTCCACCGTGGCCCGCATGGACTTGAGCATCTCCTGGATGAACATGGCCTCGAACTGGGTCGCGGTCTCGCGCGTCGCCTTGTCCGACTTCTGCTGGGCCTTGCCGCGCAATGCGCCAAGTCCCGCAAAGTCCAGGGCGGACTGCGGGGAGGCGGTTCCGAGGCTGTCGAGGCTATCTGCCATATCCGTTCAGGTTCGCTGTGCTATTCCGGTCATCCGGGCCGTCAGATCACGACCAGGTCGGCGCGCAGGCTGCCTGCGCTCTTCAGGGCTTCGAGGATCGCGATCAGTGCCGACGGCGAGGCGCCGACCTGGTTGATCGCATCGACGATCTGGCGCAGGTCCACGCCGGCCTGGAACAGGAACATCGGCTTGTTCGGCTCGCTGATGTTGATGTTGGCGTTCTCGACCGGCGCGGTGGTGCCGTTGGAGAAGGCGCCCGGCTGGCTGACTTCGTTGGTGGCGGCGATCGCGACCGAAATGGTGCCGTGCGCGACCGCGGCCGGCGTCACCTTCACGTTGCGGCTGATGACGACCGTGCCGGTGCGTGAATTGACGACGACACGTGCCGGCGCTTCGCCCGGGATCACGTCGAGGTTCTCGATCATGCTCATGAACGCCACGCGCTGCGACATGTCCAGCGGCGCGCGCACCGAGATCGACATGCCATCCAGTGCGTTCGCAGTGCCGGCGCCGAAGGTCTTGTTGACGGCATCGACGATGGCACGGGTGGTCGTGAAGTCTTGCTCGCGGGTGTTCATGACCACGAATTCGGATTTGTCGAACGGGTTGTCGACGATGCGTTCCACCGTCGCGCCGTTCGGGATGCGGGCCGAGGTCGGGACGCCGATCGCCACCTTGGAGCCGGCGCCGCTGGCATCGACGCCGGCGGAATTCAGCACGCCCTGGGCGAGCGCGTAGACTTCGCCGTCGATACCGCGCAGGCTGGTCATGATCAGGGTGCCGCCGCGCAGGCTGCTGGCCTTGCCAAGCGTGCCGACGTTGACGTCGATGCGCTGGCCGGGCTTGGCCATGCCGGGCAATTCGGCGGTGACCATCACGGCGGCGACGTTCTTGACGTCGATCTTGCCGACCGACGCGCTGCGTTCAAAGTCCGACAGCGGGCCGTCGAGGCCGACGCCCATTTTGTTCAGCATCGCGCGCACGGTCTGCACCGTGAACGACACATCGGCGCCGTCACCCGTGCCCTGCAGGCCGACCACGATACCGTAGCCCACCAGCTGGTTGCTGCGCACGGCAGCCACCGACGCGAGATCTTTCACGCGGTCCGCGTGCGCGGGCGGCGTGGCGGCGACGGCCACCAGGGCCGTCGCGATGATCAGGAAAATTCGGGAAATCATGGCGGTCTCCGTCAGGATCAGAACGGCCAGAACTTGTAGAGCATGCTGGTGCCCCAGCCTGCACGGGTGGCGTTGGCGAGGTCGCCGGCGCCCTTGTAGGTGATCTGCGCATTCGCGAGTCGCTTCGACTGCACGGTGTTGATCGCGCTGACGTCATCGGCGCGGATCACGCCGGCGACCTGGATGACTTCGCCGCCTTCGGACAGCGACAGCTTTTTCTCGCCGCGAATGACGAGGTTGCCATTGGCCTGCACTTCAACCACGGTGACGGCGATCGAGCCGCTCAGCGAGGCTTGCTGGTCGGCCGTGCCCTTGCCCTTGTTCGAAATCTTTGCGCCGCTGGTCGTCAGGCCGGCGGTTGACGGGAACAGGTTCTGCAATTGCGTGGTCAGGCCGCTCGGCACCGCATTGTTCGACGACTCGCGGCTGGTCTCGTTGTTTAAAGTTCTGGCGGCTTGCGTCGATTCTTCCAGCAAGACAGTAATCACGTCGCCCACGCGGTAGTCGCGGCGCTTGGCCTGCCACATATCGGTGCTGTCGGACGCAAAGATGGCGCCGGTCGCAGGACGCGCGGCATCGCGCGGCAGGGGCTGCACGGGCGCGAAGTCCGGCGACATCGCCACCGGCATCGGGCCGGCACAGGCGGCCAGCATCACGCTGGCGGCCGCCATTGCCATGGCCGTCTTCAAGTTCAGCTTCTTCATCTTCGTCCTCGTCTATTGCTGTCGCTCTGTCTTGCCGCTTCAGCTCAGGCTTACATGTTGTTGTTCAGGAAGCGCAGCATGCCGTCGGCTGCCGAGATCGCTTTCGAGTTGATTTCGTAGGCGCGCTGGGTCTCGATCATGTTGACCATCTCTTCGACCACGTTCACGTTGGACGCTTCCAGCATGCCCTGACGCAGCGTGCCTGCGGCCTGGGTGCCCGGGTTCAGCAAGGCCGGCGCGCCGGAGGCCACGGTTTCCTTGTAGAGGTTGTCGCCCAGCGGCGTCAGGCCTGCCGCGTTCACGAAGCGCGCCAGCTGGATCTGGCCCAGCTGCTGCGCGCCGCCGCCGGCAAACAGTTCGGCGGTGACGATGCCATCCTGGCCAATCGTGATCGACGAAGCGTTGGCGGGAATCGCAATCGCCGGCACCAGCGGCTGACCATGGTTGGTCACCAGCTGGCCGGTGTTGGACAGCTTGAAGGTACCGTCGCGCGTGTACGCGATGGTGCCGTCCGGCTGCTGGATCTGGAAGAAGCCCTCGCCCGCGACTGCGATATCGAGCGCGTTCTGGGTGTTGATCATATTGCCCTGGGCGTGGATCTTCTCGGTCGCGATGATGCGCGTACCGGTGCCCAGCATCAGGCCCGTGGGCGCGACGGTGGTGGCTGCGGTCTGGCCGCCGGCCTGTCGGACGTTCTGGTACAACAGGTCTTCAAACATCGCGCGGTCGCGCTTGAAGCCTGTGGTATTGACGTTCGCAAGGTTGTTCGAGATGACCGTCAGTCGGGTCTGCTGTGCGTCCAGACCCGTCTTGGCTACCCACATCGATGCGTCCATGATTCCCTCTCTAGTGTCGCTTTTCCCGACTTAATGCAAGTTGTGTGCCTGGACTTCCGTCACCCCGCCCCGCCCGGGCTTCTGGCCCGTACCGGCAAGGATTTGCCGGACACGGCAGGCAAACTAGAGAGAGGTGCGGCTAAGGTTTGCCTCAGCGTGCCTTCAGCATGCTGGCGCCGGACTCGTCCAGCGACTTGGCTTCCTTGATCGTGCGGACCTGGGTTTCGAAAGATCTTGCAAAATCGATCATCTTCACCATCGCGGTCACGACGTTGACGTTGCTGCTTTCGAGCGCGCCGACGGTGATCTTGGGTTGCTTGGGGCCGGTGGCGAAGTCGCCGTTGGGCAGCCGGCTTTCCGGATACGGGGTAAACAGGGTGTCAGGGCGGCGCATCAGCGTGATCTCGCTGGCGTCGCGCAGCATGATGCGGCCGACTCGCACCGGCGGCTCGTTCAGGGGCTGGACCGGATTGCGGGCGTAGATGTCGCCCTGATCGGTGATCTGGACTTCGAAGCCGCTCGGAATCGTGATCGGCACGCCATCCTCGCCCAGCACCGGGTGGAAGGAGCCGTTCTCGAGCACGCCGTCGCTGTTCAGGTGCAGGTCGCCGCGGCGGGTGAAGGACAGGGTGCCATCCTTGGCCTGGATGCCCATCACGGTCTGTTCCTGCAGCGCGATGTCCATCTTGTTCCCGGTCGCCATCAGGTGGCCGGGCTCGAGCGACACCGCGTTCATTTTCTCGATGAAGGGCTGGATGCGGGAATCCCAGCCATCGCCCTTGGCCTTGACGGCCACCATCGCGTTATCAAAGCTCTTCTTGAAACCGACCGTGGACGCGTTCGCCAGCTCGTTGTTGAGCTGTTCGCGCAGCAGGCGTCGTTCATTGATCGACGCCATGGCGGTGAAGGCTAAGCGGTCCATGTCGGTCTCCGTTCTTTACAGGCTCAGTTCAGTGTCAACCCCGCGATTAGCTGCGGATGTTGATGATGGCCTGGGTCAGTGTGTTGTTGGTTTCGATCGCCTTCGCGTTGGCCTGGAAGTTACGCTGAGCCGTGATCAGTTCGATCAGCTCGTTGGTCAGGTCAACGTTGGCGCGCTCACGGGCGCCGGCGCGCACGGTACCGAAACCGGCCGAGCCAGCTTCACCGTACTTCGCATCACCCGACTTCGAGGTCGCGTAGTAGCTGGCGTCACCGATCTGGCGCAAGCCGGTCGGCGCGGCGAAGTTGACCAGCACGATCTTGGCCAGCGACTTCTGGGTGCCGTTCGAGTACGACGCCGACACCAGGCCGTCATCGCCGATGTCGACGCCGATCAGGTCGCCTTCCGGGCGGCCGTTCTGGTCTTGCTTCAGCACCGAGAACGGCGACGAGTACTGGGTCGACGACGCATAGTCGATCGAGAACTGCAGCGTCGCGCCTGATGCGCCGATGGTGGTCGACTTGAAGGAAATCGCTTCCAGCGGCGAGTACAGCTTGCCGGCGGTGTCGAAGGTCAGTTCGCCCTTGTCGAGGAAGATCGGCGACCACAGGTCACGCGTTTCATCTTCCGAGAAGGTGCCCGGGTCCGAGGTTTCCATGCCGTCGCGGTCGACGTACAGCGGGAAGCCGTCGGCGTTCTTGGCCTGCGGCGGCTCGATCCACTTGCTGGTGGTGCCACGCGCAGCCTCCAGGTCCGACAGGCCCCAGATCGAGTTGGCCGACACTTTCAGGAAGGAGTTGTCACCGGTGGTGCCGGTGGTGAACTTGAAGAACTTGTTGTTGGTGCCGGCGACGGTGTCGATCTCGACCTTCACGCCCGATACGGTACGGCCGTAGTTATCCGCCAGCGAGTTGATGCGGCGCTCGAGCTCGACGCGGAATTCTTCCATCGTGTAGTCGGCTTTTTCCGGCATCGTGATCAGGCCGGTCACGTTGTCGACGGTGACGACGAACTGGTTGTTCGAGCCGTCCACGCGGAATTTGTTGTCGAGGTTGATGCCGATCGCGTTGCCGGACAACACAGCCGGCTCCGACGTGATGCCGCGCAGCGGGGTCGACGAGGTGTCGACCGTGGACGGCTCTTCGTAACGCTGCAAGCCGAACAGCGCGTTGGCCATCGCCGACGCGCGCGAGATCTCGATGCTCGAGGTATCGCCGGTGGTGCCGGAGCTGATGGTGAAGATATTGTTGGCTTCGTCGAACTTCACTTCGACGCCATAACGGCGTTCAGATTCGTTCAGGATGCTGGCACCGTTCGGCAGCACGGCGGCACCCCAGGTGCCGGTGCTGGCATCGACGGCGGTCTCGACGTTGGTCAGGCCGAACAGTTCGTTACGCGCGGTGGTCGCCGAGCGGATCGTCACGACGGCGTCATCCGCCGCCTTGAAAGTGAAGCTCTGGCGCACCGGATCGTAACCCACGGTCACGGCAGCCGGAAAATCGGTTTCCTTGTCGACCTGCGCCTGCAGCGCCTTGATCGCATCTTCCAGCTTGACCTTCGACAGGTCGCCGATGCCATACTGGTTCTCGCTCAGTGCGATCGTCTTTTCCTGGTCGCCCACCTTCAGGCGGAACACCGGCGCCGACGTATCAGACTCCGCGGCCTTGAAGCTGGTGAAGTCAAAGTACTTGTCGTCGCCGTAGGCCTTGTTGATCTGGTTCGTGATCTCGCGGGCGATCTCGATGCCGGTGAATTTCTTGGTCGCGTTCAGCTTGGACAGGTAGGACAGGTCGATCGTGACCGGATCCGTCGAGCCATCGACCTTCAGGTCGAACACGATGCCTTCCGGGTTGTCGTCGATGCCCATGGCGCGCGCGGTCAGCGAGGTATTGGCCGGGATCTTCAGCGTGCTGGTGGTCGGGTTGGCAATCGTGATCTTCAGGGTCTTGCTGCCATCGGCCTGCTGGGTCAGCGTGGCCACATATTTCTGGGTCGGCGTCTCGTTGTTGATGGCGTCCGCCAGGTCGTCGATGTTCTCGGCCGGCGTGCTCGGGTATTGGGTGCCGTCCAGGTCCAGCGTCAGGTTGCCGGACAGGTAAGGCACGCTGAAAGTAATGGCGGCCTTCGACTGCGAATCCGGCTCGATGTAGCTGCCGGAGCCATTGAACGATGCCGTCATTGAAAACTCAGGCAGCGAGATCTTGCCGTCCACGGCTTCGGCGCTGTCTTTCGGCAGCACGACCATGTCGCCGGCCGCGTTCAGGCTCGCCGTGTAGTCGAGGCCGGTCTGCGCATTGATCAGGTCGGTCAGTTCCTGCAAGCTGCCAGCGGTCAGCGGCTCGGCTTCGATGGCGGTGAACTTGTAGTCGGCCGCGATCTCGGTCGGGTCGCCGTTATTGCCGGTCAGCTCGATCATCATCGATCCGGACGTCACCGTCGCCTGGTATTTGCCGCCGCCATTGATGGCTGCGGCAATGTCGTCCAGCGTGTCGCCGGTATAGGTGTCGTTGCCGACCTTCAGCGCATAGCTCTTGGCGTCGGCCGACGGCGTGAAGCTGGCATCCAGGATGCTCTCGGTCAGGGTCGGGTCGAACGGCACCGGGTCGGTGCTGGCAGCCGACTCCAGCTGCGGCGGCGTCGTGGTGTCGATATCAACGGTCGAGCCTTTGATGCCGATGGTCAGCTTGCCGTTGGCGACGGTCGCCTGGAACGCGGTATCGGCGTTGATATTGGCCACCAGTTCATCCAGCGTCGCGCCAGTGTAGGTGGCGGGCGTGCCGCCGGTCGGGCTCAGGGTCAGCGAGAAATCGCTGGTGCCGGCATCCGGCGTGTACTGGACCTGGGTCGTGATCTTGGTTTCTGCGGTGGCGACCTGCTGGGCGCGGGTCGCGAAGGTGTAGCCGGCTGCATTCACCGGCGCGCGGAAGGTCGCGCCCTGGGTCGGGTTGTCGGCGACCAGCGCATCGATCTTGGCCGGGAATTCGATGCCGGCCTTCCATTCGCCGGTCAGGGTCGGCGACAGGTTGCCGCTCTTGACGGTGGCCGGGGCCGAAGCGATCGGGTTCTTCAGGTCATCGAGGTTGAACAGCTTGGTCACGCCACGCGCGATGTCCTGTGGCGGGATCGCGCTTTCCGAGCGCACCTCGCCGTACTTGTTCACATACTGCTTCTCGCCGGTCTTCTTGTCGCTCGACTGGATCAGCAGCTCTTGCAGCTTGGTGTCGCCGATGTACACATAGGTCTGCCACTTGTTGGTCGGGTCTTCCGGCGTCGCGCCCTGCGTCTTGCGGTAGTAGACGGTCGCGAGGTAGCCGTTGCCGCCGGCGTCATACACGGTGACAGCGGTGGTCTTGTTGTAGGTGGTATCGTCGTTGCGGTCGAACGGCAGGGTCGGCACTTTCGCATCGGCCGGCAGGTTCAGGCCCAGTTGCACTTCCGAGGTCGCCACCGCGTCGCCGGTGGTCTTACGCGGGATCAGCAGCTTGGACAGGTTTTCGAGGTCGGCCTTGCCGGAGGAGTCAACCGCCGCTGCGATCAGCGCCTGGCCCGCCGAGTTCACCACGTTGTACGAGTCGTTCAGCATGAACGTGCCGTTACGGGTGTAGATATCCTGCAGGCCGTCGGCCGATTTCAGCGGGAAGAAGCCGTCACCGGTAATCGCGATGTCCAGCGAGTTCGCGGAGAATTGAATATTGCCCTGGCTGAATTCCTGGCTCACCTGCTTCAGCGCGACACCCTGGCCGATGACGGACGAGGCTTTTTGCAGCGGCGAGGTCGCAAAGATGTCACCGAAGTCCGCGCGCGAGCGCTTGAAACCGGTGGTGCCCACGTTGGCGATATTGTTACTGGTGACGGACAGCTGTGCAGTTGCCGCGTTCAGGCCGGTCAACGAGGTATAGAAAGACATGTGTGCTTCTCCTGGATTGCGTGTGGGCTGTTGTTCTTTACAGGGGCTTCAGTGTTTCGTATGCGGGCGAGATCAATTGCCGATGCGCTTGACTTCGGACATGCTGACCTTGGTGCCATCGGCGAGCTCGACTTTCATGTCGCCGGTCGTCGCGTCGGTAGTCACGCTGCGCACAGTGGCCATGGTCTGCACCGGCGCCTTGCTGCTGACGCCATATTTGGTGGTGGTCGCCTCGATGCGGTAGACCCCGTCGGCAGCTTCGTTGCCGTCGTTGTCCAGACCATCCCAGGTGAACGGGTAATCGCCCTTCTTCTGCGCGCCGATCTGGCCGGTGCGAACGGTCTGGCCGGTGGCGGTGTTGATCACCTTCAGGGTGATGCCGTCGACATCCTTGTCCAGCGTGACGCTGCCTTCGACCGGGCTGCCGTTCTTGATCGCCTTGCCGTCGGCAATGGCGACGGTCTTGCCGATCATGCTCGACGCATTCGAGATCTGCGAGGTCGACATCGACTTGACCAGGGTGTCGAGGTTGGTCGACATCTTGGTGGTCGCTTCGAGCTGCGAGAACTGCGCGAGCTGGGCGACGAAGGCTTCGTTCTGCATCGGATCCAGCGGGTTCTGGTTCTTCAGCTGGGTCGTGAACAGCGTCAGGAAGGCCGTCTGGCCCATGGTGTCGCTGGTGGCGGTCAGCGCGGCCTCTTCCTGCTGCTTCTTGTACTGGGCTGTCGTCAGGAGGTTCGACGGCAGGCTGCTGGTAGCGTCAGTGGTGGTCGCCATGGTTCAGTCCTCAGGCCTTGATAATGTCGAGCGTGCGCATCATCAGTTCGCGCGCAGTGTTAACGACTTCGACGTTGTTTTGATAAGAGCGGGAAGCGGCCATCAGGTCGACCATTTCCGTCACTTCGTTCACGTTCGCCTGGTAGACAAAACCTTCTTTGTCAGCCAGCGGGTTGTTCGGGTCATAGACCTTGGGAATGGGCTTGGTGTCGTCGACGATCTTGTCGACCTTCACGCCGCCGACGTATGGAGCGCCGGCATGCGCCTGCTCTTCTTCCATGATGGCCTTGAACACAGTGCGCTTGCCGCGATATGCGAGCTCGGGCGAGGCCGCCGTCGTTCCTGCATTCGCGAGGTTGGACGCGGTGGTGTTCATACGGATCATCTGCGCGTGCAGCGCAGTGCCGCCGATGCCGAAAATGTTATCGATGGACATCGCCATGATTGATTACTCCCCTCTCAAGGACTTGCGCATGCCGCTGATGCGGTCCTGCAGGAAGGCCAGCGTGGCCTGGTAGTCCGCGGCGGCCTTACCGTACTTGGCCTGTTCGACGGTCAGTTCAACGGTGTTGCCATCGACCGAAGCGTTGAACGGCGTGCGGTAGCGCATGCCGTTGTCGTCATTGACGTCATCGGCGAAATCGAAGTGCGTACCGTGGGTGTTGGCCATCAGGTCTTGCGGCTCGAACTTGGCCATCACGGTCTTGAAGTCGAGTTCGCGTGCCTTGAAATGCGGCGTATCGTCGTTGGCGATATTCCGGGCGAGCACTTCCATTCGCTTGTCGCGAACGCCCAGTGCCTTCTCATGTATGCCCAGTGCTTTGCCCAATAAATCCATTTGCTTTCTCCGCGCGTTCGCCGGTTTGCCGACAGAACGCTCAAGTTTTCAGCTGTCGTACCGACCATTGCAAAGGCCGTGCCAGATGGATTTTCGACGGGGATTCCAGGCGTTTTCCCCGGCAGGCGGCAAAGCTTTGCCGCCGTCGGGGCGAATAGAGGCGGAACGGGGGAGGCAAAGCCTTGCCGCCCCGTCGCCGGTGAAGTATTTTTTTCGCGCGACACACGATGTGGCGCGCGATGCGCGTAATGCCAGTCAGTTAAGGGCTATGTTTGTGCGAATGCCCCCAAAGACACTGGGTCCCGGCATTCGCCGGGATCCAGCGACTTGACTGAAGTGACCCGCATTACACGATGCACGCGCCTTTATAGCCCGCGCTGCTCACTTATATATAGCGTTCTGCTTGTCCCTGAATACGCTTGTCTGTTCCTGCATTGATTCAGATAGCGCCTCGCATCACATGCCAGGCAAATCAACCTTGGCCATGCTGCTGGTGTAATCACCCAGCCGCTCGCGCGCATTCGACTTCAGGCCTGCGATGATCGAGTTGCGCGTAATGACGCCCGACGAATCCCTGCCCTCGTACAGCATATTGGCCTGCTTGCCCGGGATGTTCAGCGCCACGTTCGAGCGCGTCACGCTGCGGGCGGACGGCGTGAGCACGGTCAGGTACAGGTCATCGAGGGCCGCCGGGCCGTAGTCCTTCAGGCGGGTGTCGGTGAAATACTTGTCCACCAGGTCGAGCTGGTCGAGCACCGACAGGTTCAGGATCTCTTTCGGGTTCTGGCCGTAACCGGCACTGGCCGCGCCGCGGTTGCCGCCGGCACAGAACTGGATGATGCCGTGGCAGCTGCCATTGGACGCTTTCGGGTTCATGCCGTCGGACTCCATCAGCGTCATGCGTGCGAAATCATCGGGTGTGAATTGATGGCGGGTGGCCAGCGACAGGATTTTTTCCTTGACCGCCGCCTGCTCGGCCGCCGGCATGTAGCCCTTGGAGACCGCGCGCGACAGCGTCTTGTCGAGCACCGGTGTCGAGGTGTTGGCACCCTCCAGGTTCAGCTGGACCGCGGCCACCGCGGTCTGGCGCAGCTTCAGCGCTGCCATCGTCGTCATCGGCGCCATGTTGATCGCCTGCCCGGCCTTGATGCGGTTCGCATCGTCGAGCCCATTCTCGCGCGCGACTGTGCGCGCCATGTCCAGGATCTGCGAATTGCTGAACTGGCCCGCCACTTCACCCAGCTGACGGCGGGTCAGGCCCATCAGCGTGTCGCCGCGCTGCACGGTCACCATCTGCATGTCAGACTTCAGGCCAGCCATCGCCTGCTTGAAGCTGGCGCCTGACTGCGCCCGTTCACGCGCGCGCGTCTGCTCCGTGCCGCCGCTGACGGCAGTCTCGCTAAGGTGCGGGCGAATTTCCATGACGGTGTCCTTGTCGGCCCGCCCTGCCTGCCGTTCCGGCCGGCTTGCAGGGCTGGTATTGTTTTTGCACTAGTGGGGGAAACTGTCGGAAGTCCAACAGCAGGCTTCCCCGATGAACAAGGTTTAGCAAGGCGCGTTCCAGACAGGGTGACACATGAGAACTGTGGCATGTCATGCCAAGCCGGCGCAGCCGTGCGATGGCGGTGCCTGCCAAACAAGGGGCCAGGTATCAGCGCTGAAGTTAGGTGTTGGAGGTTTCATTTTTGGGTGCCCATTTGAAAATACGTCAGTGATTGACGAGACGAGGCGATGCGGACGATGCGGCAAGTGCTGAAAATGCTGGGTTTGATAAGCATGCGAGGAATCGCAGGCGCCCTGCTGCTCGCGGTTTGCGCGACTGCGGCAGGCGCAAACCCGCAGGAGGCCATGCAAGCAGCGCTGGTGGAATGGGTCGCCGCCAAAAATGGCGTGCCGGCCAGCCAGGTCGAGGTCGCACCGCTGGATGCGCGCGTGGCCGTCCAGCCCTGCGCCGGCGGCTTCGTCTTTGATTACCCGTTCGTGAACCGCGAGAGCGTGCGCGTGCGCTGCGTGAAGCCCAATTGGCAACTGTTCGTCAAAGTCGGCTTTACGACACCCGCCCATGCGCTGCCGCCGGTGACCGTTAACAAACCGGCAAGCCCGCCGCCTGCGGCCGCGGCCGGTCAGGTGGTGGTGGCGACGATCAATTTACAGGCCGGACAAGTTTTACACTCGGAGCACCTCAAGCTGGACAAGCTTGATGCCGAAAAAATAAGCAAGGCCCACTACCTGGAGATCGCAGGGCTGGAAGGACAGGAATTGGTGCGTGCGGTGCGCGCCGGCGATGCGATCCGGATGTCGGACTTGCGGCAGGCCACCCTGGTCCGGCGCGGCGATATCGTGGTGATGACCGTCGGCACGCCCGGAACCTTCCAGATTTCGGTCAAGGCCGAGGCGCTGCAGGACGGGAAGATGGGCGAACAGATCAAGCTGCGCAATACCGAGTCCGGACGTACGCTGTCGGCTATCGTGACCGGCAAAGGGCAGGCGCGCGGGGTCTGAAGGACATCCGGCAATGGCCGGAAGTGTGGATATCTTTTTTGAAACTAAAATTTTTTTTATATCGGATGCTAAAGTTCGCAAAACTGCTTCCGATACTCGTTGTGACGGGAGTAAAAACTCCGGCAAGGCCAATTTGGGCCGAAAGTGAGAGAAAACCATGAGCAACCCTATTTCGAGCATCTTCAGTGGCAGTCCGGCGCTGGACAAGGCGAGCCTCGATAAGACCAAGCGCAGGGCGGTTGAGCGTCCTCCGGAAGGCCAGACCGACAGCGCCAAGGCGTCGACCGTTGCCGCCGCCAAGGACGACCAGCTGGTCCTGTCCGAGGTCGCCCAGCGCGCGATGGCCGAGCCTGGCTTTGACCGTGCGAAGGTTGAGTCCATCAAGCAAGCCATCCAGGATGGCAGCTACCCGATGAACTCGCGCCGCATCGCCGAGAGCTTCGCGGCCATGGAAAGGCTGATCGGCTGAACCTGGCTTCACTTGCCTGATTCACCGACGCTGACCTGCTGAACCTGACCATGCAACTGTCGCCTGTGCGCAGTCCCGAGGTCGTGCCTCCCCCGGCCGCCAGCCCCGAGCTGGTGTCCGCGCTGGAGTACGGCCATGTCCTGCATGGCATTCTGGAAAAAGAGTTCGAGGCGCTGCGCGCGCAGGACCTCGATACCTTCGAAGGGCTGCAAGACGAGAAGCTGACCATCTTCCAGCAGCTGCACCACCTGACCGGCGTGGGTACGCCCGCCAGCCGCATCGACCATCCCGAATGGGATGGCTTCAAGGGCCTGATGACCGAATGCCGCGACCTGCATCGCCGCAATGAAGTCCTGATCAACCGCAAGCTGGATGCCATCCGTGGCACGCTGCAAACGCTGCGCGGCTCGGACCCCACCGCTTCCGTCGAGGTCTACGACCGCCTCGGTCGCGTGTCGCGCATGCGCGGCGGCCGCGGCTATGAAGAAGTCTGAACGGGCGGCGCCCGTTCCCCTCCCCCGCTTTCATTTCCTCCTGCGCTTGCCTGTCGCCAGTCGGTGAAGGCAAGCCCCTGGATCCCGGCATACGCCGGGATGACGTTCAAAGGATGGTGGCGCTTGGCGTGTCGTCCCGCCGGACGCCGGGACCCCGTGTCTTGCGACGCGCTTGCACAGCTTTGCGTTAGCGTCGTCAGGCCTTTTCGTCGCCCGGCTTCATGCCGCGCAGCCAGTACGCCCACGACAGCACCACGGCCACCGCCGTATATAAATCACGCGGGATTTCCTGCTCCAGGTCCAGCCGCGACAGCGCCGACACCAGCTCCTTGTCCTGCGTGATGTAGACCCCTTGTCGTTTGGCTTCGGCGATGATGGCATCGGCCAGCTCGTCACGCCCCTTGGCGGTGACGACCGGCGTATTGCGCTGACCGTATTCGAGCGCGACGGCTTCTCGGGTATGTCGCATCACCATGCCTCAGGCCGACAGGTCGACCATTGAGCCCGGCGTCGCCGTCCAGGTCTCGGGCAGGTTGGGCCGCGCGGCGTGGAACACGCGGAAGGAATCCATCGTCAGGCCGGCCTCGGCCAGCCGCTTGCCCAGCGTATCGGCATGGCGGCGTGCCAGCCGCGCGACGCTGTCCTTCACGGCCCACATCATCATGTCGACATGGGCTGCCTGCGCGACCGTGGTCTTGAGCCAGATTTCGCCCAGCACGTCATTGTCGGTATGGATGTCGACCGAAAACGACGACGATTGCTGGCCCGGCCGGCGCGGCGGGCGGAAGAACTTGATCTCGACCGGATTGGCATCGCGGAACGGCAGCACCATCGCGAATGACATTTCGCCACGCGCCTGCGCGGCCAGCGATTCCACTTGTGCCGACTCGACATCATCGAGCGCCCGATGCAGCTGCGACGCCGACGCCGGCTCCTTGTCCGACAACGAACGAATCAGGCGACGCAGCAAGCTCTTGCCGTCGATCGCGCCCGGCTGCTGGCCGCGGCCGAGCAAGGCCTCCATCCAGAAGCCGGACGACATCACGGCGCCTTGCAATGCGCCGGGTGTCAGGCCGCGCATCGACAGCTGCATGCTCTGGAACATCACGGCCAGCCCGGCATCACCGCTGGCCTTGAACAGCGCATCCATCGCACCCGGCTGGAACAGCTGCATCAGGGTCGGCGACATCGGCGGCCGCAATGACAAGGCCATCAGGCGCGACAGGTTCGGGGCTTCGGTCGCGGGCGGCGCTTCGGCCGTTGCGGATTGGGGGGCCGATTGTTCGGCATCAGGGTCGACCGGTTTCAGCAGCCAGCCACGCGTGCCGCGCACGGCTCGCAGCCACACTTCTTCACCGGGATGAAAGCTCAGGCCCGGCGGCAGGTCGAGCAGCTTGCCGTTCAACAGCAGCCGCATCATTTCGCCGCGCAGTTCGATCGTGCCCTGCACCACCTGGCCGTCGCGCAGGCCAAGTTGCTGCGCCACCGGCATCGCCAGCGGCAATGGCCGGCCGTCGAGATAAAACGGATTCAGGCGACCCGGAAGGGCCGCCTGTTCGACACCTTGCAGCAGCGGCGTGGTCATGCCTTGCGCCGTGCAGGTCTGCAGGTCACGCTTTGGCCTTGATCAGGGGAAGCGAACCCACTTCTTCTTTTCTTCCGGCGCGACTTCGGGCGCCGGGTTGGCGCTGCCAGGTACATTGGCGGCCAGGCGCGGCACGGCGATCGGCGGATTCAGGTCGCTTGCGGTCGGCGCGATGGTCGGGTTCACGACCGGCGCTTTGGCATGCAAGTCACCGACGGCACGGACACGCATGGTCTCGGCCTGCGGTGCCGGATCACCCAGCACCACCGAGCGCATCACGGCAGCGTTCGGCAGGTTCAGCGTCGAGCCCGGCTTGAGCTTCACGTCCTTCACGTTGGACAACAGCTGCGGATTGGCGCGACCGAAGGCCTCGCGCATGACTTCGATCGAGAACGGCGTGTTCGGCATGGTCTTCTTGATCACGCGATCGAGGTTGTCGCCCTGCTGAACCTTGTAGCCACCGGCGGGCGCATTGCCATGCAGGCTTTCGCGCGCCACCTGGGCCAGCACCGGGTCCGTCACCGGCTTGACCGGCGCCTTCGCATGCTTCGCCTTCTTCATGGCCGGCTTGTTGTGCGCCGGCTCATGCTTGTCGACGACCTTGTCGGCGGCAGGATGCTCATGCTTGTCTGCCGCCTTGTCGGCCACTTTGGCTGCCGGCTTGTCCGCGGGCTTGTCGGCATGCTTGTCAGCGGCCTTGTCAGCCGCCTTCTCGGCAGGCTTGTCTGCCGGCTTCTCGGCCGCAGCAACGTCCTTTTTCGGCTCGCCCTTCGGCGCAAAGGCCTTCGGCTGCGCATTGGCCGGGTAAGGCTTGGAAGGCAGGTCGGGCTCGGCCGGCGCTTCGGCCTTGGCGTCTTTGGCATCCTTGCCGTGATCGTCCTTTTTGCCGTGGTCGTCCTTCTTCTCCTCCTTCTTGGCGTCAGCCTTGGGCGGATCGTTGGCCAGGGCGGCGCCGCCGAACAGCAGCGCAAGGCTGGCAATGAGGATCTGGCGATGAGCGAGTTTCATGGTGTTCTCCACGAATTATTCTTGATTCGGAAATCGGTTCGGAAATCTGTTCAGAACGGGGTGGCGACCCAGTCACCACTGCGACCGGCGCTGGCGGAGCCTGCAAGCTTGCGCAGCACGGCACGGCCATTGCCGACACTGGTGACTTCGACCAGTGCCATGTGTTCGCCACTATCGGGCTCGAGGATGCGCGCGGGCAGCTGCTCGCGATTCATCATCAGCATCTGGTCGCCGATCGCCAGGCCGGCAGCCTGACCACCATTGATGATCCAGCCCTTGCCACTCTCCTGCAGCACGTTGAAGTTCTGCGGACGGCAGGCAAATTCATTGTCGAGGCGCTGCTGCCAACGGCCAATCACATTGTCCAGCTCGGACAACAGGCCCACCGGCAGCGGCTGCGACGTGTGCTTCACGTCACGCTCGGGGAAGAACAGCGGCACCGCGTCCTGCCACAGCAGGCGCTGGTTGACGCGCTCGTACACCGACAGGCGCACGACGAAGGGCACCGGGGCGCGCTTCTCGGGCTCGTCGAGCACATAGTCCCTGGCAGCCTTGACCATCTGCAGGGCCTGCTGGTCACGCGTGGCCTTCGGACGCACCGGCTCGATGCCCAGCGCGCCGGCCGGCAGCACGTCGAGCACCATCTGATACGGCGTGATGTCCGGCGTGTAACCGAGCAAGGTACGCTCGTAGCTGGTGGCCGGGATCGGCATCGATGCCGTCAGCAGCCACTTGCGGCCTGCATGGGCACGTGCCACGAAACGCGAACGCGCCTGGGCCAGGAAGCCCTGCCACTCATGCGCATCGGTGCCGTTGGCCGGGATGCGCTGTGCGACATCCAGCGTCGCCTCGCGGCGATAGCGCTGCAGGTTCGCGCGGCACACTTCATCATCCGGCGTCACGCCGCGGCCTTCGGCCACGATCGCTGCCGACACACCGTCTTCGACCGTCAGGTAATTCAGCACGCGCACATTGCGCAGCTTCATGTCCGACGTGATGCGGGTGTTTTCGTGCAACTGGCCCTTGCTGTCGACCCAGGCCGCATTGCGCACGCGGGTATTGCCTTCCATGGCGGCATTCACCAGTGCGTGCTGGATCGCTTCGAGCCGCTTCTTTGGCTCGGTCGGCAGGTTGCTGACGACATCGCCGGCCGTGGCGGGCAACATGGTGCCCAGCACGGAGGTGGCGATCAGCAGCGGGAGCAGGCGGGTGCGCATGATGGTGGCCCGGGTTGGGTTTGACGTTGGCTACGCCGTCGATTAACGACGAGCCGCCAGTTGGGTCAGGTACAGCACGCGCAGATCGTTGACGACACGACCATCGAGCGACAGCGTGGTCTCGTAAGTGTCATCGCCGATCGGGGTGATGGACTCCAGCACCGCGCCGTAGATGATGCCCTGCACACGCGTACGGAAGGTATCGCTGGTGATCATCATTTCAGCGACGGTCGTCGTTGCATCGAGCTGCTGGCCATAAACCTGTTCAGTCAGGGCACGATAAGCATCGAGCTTCGAAGCACGGATGGCCATCAGGCGCTGTTGGGCACCGTTCTTGTGGTTCTGGGTGCTGATGACGGCATAGCCGGTCGCACGCATGGTCGCATTACGCTCGGACATCGGCGTGATCATGCTGACCGGTTCTTCCTTGGCAGCGGCTTTCACTTCGACCGGAGCCGGGGCCGGAGCCGGGGCCGGCGCAGGTGCCGGCGCAGCCGCAACGACCGGTGCCGGAGCCGGTGCCGGGATCGGTGCGGGTGCCGGTGCCACTTCAGCCGCTTTCACTTCGGCCTTGGCCGATGCGTTGTCAGCGACCGCGACGGACGGCAGCGACTGGCAAGCCGTCAGCAGGACAGCCAGCGACACCATTGAGCATTTAGACATTTTGTTCATGAATCACCCCTTTTAAGTCAGCAGCGAGCTTCAGCCGTTGAGTTGTGCGGTTACCCAGTTGTTTACCAGGAGCAAGCTTTTCAGATAATGCCTGAACAGATTGCCGGTTTCACCGCTTTCCAAACCATTAACAGAAGGCAACAAAGCCTTCCCTCTCCCCGTTAATCGGCAGGTGTCCCGGCTTCTTTAATGACAGCCGAGTAATTGTAAAGACTGTAAATCGGCACCGCGCCACTTCGGGTCTGCAACGGGCCTGGTTTGCGCCCGAACGCCGGGATTGGCTGTCGA
>JBDKLN010000008.1:0-13927 GCA_039806045.1 Pseudomonadota bacterium | reverse complement strand
CCCATGGATGCCGCCGGCACCCATGGCTTCGCGTCACTTCATATTTTTCGGAAACCCAACTCCGAGCCTGCGACATCGACCATGATCGTATCTTTCGGACCGAAATCGCCCTTCAGGATAGACTTCGACAGCGGGTTCTCCAGTTCCTGCTGGATGGCACGCTTCAGCGGCCGCGCCCCATAGACCGGATCGAACCCGGCTTCTGACAACTTGTGCAGGGCTGCATCTGAAACTTCGAGGCCGATCTCCATCTTCGCCAGGCGCTGCTCGAGGACTTGCAACTGTATCTTCGCAATCGAGCTGATGTGCTTTTGGTCGAGGCCGTGGAAAACCACCATTTCGTCGATACGGTTCACGAACTCCGGACGGAAATGTCCGCGCACTTCGGCCAGCACTGCCAGCTTCACCAGCGCCGGGTCGCTCTCTTCCATCGACTGGATCTTGTGTGAGCCAAGGTTCGATGTCATCACGATCACGGTGTTCTTGAAGTCAACCGTGCGACCCTGTCCATCGGTCATGCGTCCATCGTCCAGCACCTGCAGCAGCACGTTGAACACGTCCGGGTGCGCCTTCTCGATCTCGTCGAGCAGGATCACGCTATACGGCTTGCGGCGCACGGCCTCGGTCAGGTAACCGCCCTCCTCGTAGCCAACATAACCGGGCGGCGCGCCGATCAGGCGGGCGACCGAATGCTTCTCCATGAACTCGCTCATGTCGAGGCGGATCAGCGCTTCTTCGGTATCGAACAGGAAGGACGCGAGCGCCTTCGTCAGCTCGGTCTTGCCAACGCCGGTCGGGCCAAGGAACATGAACGATCCATACGGGCGGTTCGGGTCGCCAAGGCCGGCACGTGAACGACGGATGGCATCGGACACAGCGTTAATGGCCTCGTTCTGGCCGACCACGCGCTTGTGCAGCACGTCTTCCATGTGCAACAGCTTGTCGCGCTCGCCCTGCATCATCTTCGACACCGGAATGCCGGTGGCGCGCGAGACAACCTCGGCAATTTCTTCGGCGCCGACCTGCGTCCTCAACAGGCGCGGCTTGGCCTCGCCATCGGCGCCCGTGCCGGCCGTTCCCTTGTCGGCATGTTTGAGTCTTGCTTCAAGCTCGGGCATGCGGCCGTACTGCAGCTCCGACATCTTTTGCCAGTCGCCCTTGCGGCGCGCCTCTTCCATCTGCAGCCGCACCTTCTCGATCTCTTCCTTGATCTGCGTGCTGCCGTGGACCGCTGATTTTTCGGCCTTCCATACCTCTTCGAGGTCGGCATACTCGCGCTCAAGGCGCAGGATCTCTTCCTCCAGCAGCGCCAGCCGCTTCTGCGAGGCTTCGTCCTTTTCCTTTTTGACCGCTTCACGCTCGATCTTCAGCTGGATCAGGCGACGGTCCAGCTTGTCCATCACTTCCGGCTTGGAATCAATCTCGATCTTGATTTTCGATGCTGCTTCATCGATCAGGTCGATAGCCTTGTCCGGCAGGAAGCGGTCGGTGATGTAGCGGTGCGACAGCTCGGCCGCAGCGACGATCGCCGGGTCGGTGATGTCGACGCCGTGGTGCACTTCGTATTTTTCCTGCAAGCCGCGCAGGATGGCGATGGTCGATTCGACGCTGGGTTCGTCGACCAGGATCTTCTGGAAACGACGCTCGAGCGCGGCATCTTTCTCGATGTACTTGCGATATTCATCCAGCGTGGTCGCGCCCAGGCAGTGCAACTCGCCGCGCGCCAGCGCGGGCTTGAGCATATTGCCGGCATCCATTGCGCCCTCGGCCTTGCCGGCGCCGACCATCGTATGGATTTCGTCGATGAAGAGGATGGTCTGGCCCTCGTCCTGTGCCAGCTCCTTCAGCACGGTTTTCAGGCGTTCCTCGAATTCGCCACGGTATTTGGCGCCGGCCAGCAGCGCCGCCATGTCGAGTGACAGCACGCGCTTGTTCTTCAGGCTGTCCGGCACTTCGCCATTGACGATGCGCTGCGCGAGGCCTTCGACGATCGCCGTCTTGCCCACGCCCGGCTCGCCGATCAGCACCGGGTTGTTCTTGCTGCGACGCTGCAGCACCTGGATCGCGCGGCGGATTTCATCGTCGCGGCCAATCACCGGGTCGAGCTTGCCCTTGCGCGCGCGATCGGTCAGGTCGAGCGTGTATTTTTTCAACGCTTCGCGCTGGCCTTCGGCTTCCTGCGAATCCACGTGCTGGCCGCCGCGCACGGCCTGGATCGCCGCCTCCAGCGCCTTGCGGTTCAGGCCGTTGTCACGCGCGATGCGGCCGGCTTCCGATTTGTCATCGGCCAGCGCCAACAGCACCATCTCGCTGGCGATGAACTGGTCGTTGTGCTTTTGGGCTTCCTTGTCGGCCAGGTTCAGCATGGCTGCCGTTTCACGGCCGACCTGCACTTCGCCATGGGTACCGCTCACCTTGGGCAGGCGTTCGACCGCATTCTTGACTGCCGTGGCCAGCCCGCCGACGTTCACGCCGGCACGCTGCAGCAGCGAGCGGCTGCCGCCGTCGTCCTGGTTCAGTAACGCGGCCAGCAGGTGGACCGGCTCGATGTACTGGTTGTCATGACCGACGGCCAGGCTCTGTGCATCGGCGAGCGCTTCCTGAAGCTTGGTCGTGAATTTGTCGAGGCGCATGGAGTGGCTCCAAAAAATCGGCCGGGAAATCCATCAGGAAGCCGGCCGGAAGTTTGTCTTTGAAGCCATTATTGGGCCCGCAGGCCCGAATTCAAGTCCAGATCAAGGAAATTGGTCGGGAATTCGCGGGATATGGGCATCGTAGGGACGAAGATTTGCTCGGGAACCGAAAACGGTCCCGGTCGTCAATCCGCGTCGGAAATCAGCCGTGCAGCCAGCGCCAGCTGGCAATCCCGGCGATGCAAAGCGCGACCGAGCCCAGCAGGTGGACACCTGAATGCAGGAAAGCCCAGCCATACGAGCCGCGCTGCAGCAAGGCCACGGCTTCGGCCGAAAAAGTGGAAAACGTGGTCAGGCCACCGAGGAAACCCGTCACCAACAGCAGTCGCCATTCGGGTGCCAGCTCAGGCATGTCCTGGAACAGCGCAACGGCGATGCCGATCAGGTAACCGCCAACAAGGTTGGCTGCCAGCGTGCCCAACGGAAGCAATTCAATGCGCGCGTTGAAAGCGGCGGACAGCGCCCAGCGCAGCCAGGCGCCCAGTGCGGCGCCGACACCGACGGCGGCAAAGCCGAGCGGCGGCATGCCATTCAAGGCTGCACCCATTTCTGCATCGCCTCGTCGTCGGTCACGCGGGCATCCACCCAGCGCGCGCCGGCAGGGGTCTGTTCCTTCTTCCAGAACGGGGCCTCGGTCTTCAGGTAATCGATGATGAATTCGCAGGCATCGAAGGCTTCGCCACGGTGGGCGGAGGTAACCGCGACCAGCACGATCTGGTCCAGCGGCTTGAGCGGGCCGACGCGATGGATCACCAGCGCATCGAAGATGTCCCAGCGTGCCTTGGCCTGCGCGACGATTTGTTCGAGCGATTTCTCGGTCATGCCCGGGTAGTGCTCGAGCTCCATCTCGGCGACATGCTCGCCGTCGTTCAGGTCACGCACCGTGCCAAGAAAAGTCACCACGGCGCCGACTTTGGGCACCTGCTTGCGCAGGTGGGCAATCTCGGTGCTGAGGTCGAAGTCTTCGGTCTGGACGCGTACGGTCATGTGGATTCTCGTTGCGGGGCGCAGCACAATGCTGCCAGCATCCCCTCAGTCAGCATTCATCAATCGGCGACGACCGATCGCAATCAGCCGCCGGTCACCGGCGGGAAAAAGGCCAGTTCACAGCCCTCGGTTAGCCTGGCCGACGCATCGGTCATCTGCTGGTTGAGCGCAATGCGCAGTGCCTTGCTGTCGGCCAGGGCCTCAGCCCAGGCGCCGCCTCGGGCGCGCAGGAGCTCCCGCAGTTCGCCTGCGGTCGCGACGCCGGCCGGCACGGTCAGTGACTCGCTCGAGGTGCCGACCGCCTCGCGCAGGCTGGCAAAGAATTTCAGCTGGATCTGCATGTCGATTCGGCTCAGTAAAGCAATTCGGAAAACGGAATGAAGTGTACGGTATCGCCGGCGTTGATGACCTGCCCCGGCGGATTGTCGACCAGGCCATCGCCCCAGACCGTCGAGGTCAAAACGCCCGACCCCTGGTTCGGGAAAAGGTCGAGGCCGTGGCTGTCATTGAGCTTCACGCGCAGGAATTCATTACGGCGGTCGGCCTTGGTCCAGTGGAAGTCGGCCCGCATCGGATAGCGCTTGGGCGCATGCACCTTGGCACCTTGTAGCGCGAGGATGAACGGGCGCACGAACATCAGGAAGGTCACGAAGCTCGACACCGGATTGCCCGGCAGGCCGAGGAAGAAGGCACTGCTGGCTTCCTCCGCACGGCTCACCTCGCCGAATGCCAGCGGCTTGCCCGGCTTGATTGCGATCTGCCACAAGTCCAGCCGGCCTTCGGCTTCGACCGCCGGCTTCACGTGGTCTTCTTCACCCACCGACACGCCGCCCGAGGTCACGATCAGGTCATGGCCGGCCGCAGCGCGACGCAAGGCGTCGCGGGTCGCATCCAGCGTATCGGGTACATTCCCGAGGTCGGTCACTTCGCAACCCAGCTGCTGCAGCAGGCCGCGCAGGGTGAAACGGTTCGAGTTGTAGATCGCACCGGGACGCAAAGGCTCGCCCGGCATCGTCAGTTCGTCGCCGGTGAAGAACACCGCCACTTTCAAGCGGCACAGCACCGGCAACGATGCCAGACCGACCGACGCAGCCAGGCCCAGCTCCTGCGCACGCAGGCGCGTGCCCTTCGCGAGGATGGTGCTGCCGGCGCGGATATCTTCACCCGCCCGCCGAATCCACTCGCCGGATTTCGGCGCATGGTTCACCGTTACCTTGCCGGTCGCTTCATCGACCGTGCACAGCTCCTGCATCACGACAGCGTCGGCGCCTTCAGGAATCAGCGCACCGGTGAAGATGCGCGCCACGCTGCCCGCTTGCAGCGGCTGACCGACATGGCCTGCCGGGATGCGCTGCGACACTGGCAGCGAAGCATTGCCGCTCGCACAATCGGACGCACGCACCGCGTAACCGTCCATCTGCGTGTTGTCCATCGTCGGTACGTTCAGCTGTGACAGCTGGTCTTCGGCCAGCACGCGGCCGGTCGCCTCCAGCGTGTCAACGGTCTCAGTCCCGCTGACCGGGCGCGCCGCAGCCAGCAGCTTATCGAGCGCTTCCTGCGCGGAGAGCATGGGCTTCCTGTTCGTCATTCTTTGCTGCTCTAGTCTCTGTGGTTATTGTTGGCTGTTATAGCTGGCCGAATCAGTGATTTGATGTGTCAGTCAAAGGCCGGTATGCGCAACGATGTAGCGCTTGACCGCATCCACATCCGCTTCCATGACATCGAATCGCTGTGGCAGCGACTCGATGTTCTCGAAGCCCGCCGGACGCTCTGCATCATGGCCCAGCGCTTCGCGGATCGTCTCATTGAACTTGGCGGGCAATGCGGTCTCGAGCACGATCATCGGAATGTCCTCTTCCCAATGCTCGCGTGCCACCTTGATGCCATCGGCCGTATGAGTATCGACCGTCAGGCCGTAGCGCGCCGACACATCGCGAATGGTGGCCAGGCGATCGGCATGCACCGACTTGCCGGAGACAAAGCCATAGTCGCGCACTTGCGAGAATTCATCGCCGTCGCTGCCAGGCTTGCCTGACAGGTCGAAGCCGCCGTGCGTATCGACCTTGGTGAACAAGGCTTTCACGCGTGCTGCATCACCCTTCAACAGGTCGTAAATGAAACGCTCAAAATTGGACGCCTTGCTGATATCCATGCTCGGGCTACTCGTATGCAGGGTCTCGGCCGACTTGCGCACGCGATACACGCCAGTCTGAAAAAATTCGTGCAGGACATCATTTTCGTTCGTCGCCACCACCAACTTGCTGATGGGGAGACCCATCATGCGCGCGATATGGCC
The DNA here is from genome assembly GCA_039806045.1 of Pseudomonadota bacterium. Classification (GTDB taxonomy): domain Bacteria; phylum Pseudomonadota; class Gammaproteobacteria; order Burkholderiales; family Burkholderiaceae_D; genus Pernthalerella. Next base: position 7,951 of record JBDKLN010000008.1, on the reverse strand, counting down.
GGCGCAGATATTGCCGAAGTTGCCCGAAGGGACCGTGAACGACACCTTCTGGTCGCTGCGCGTCGTCGCGGCGAGGTAGCCACGGAAGTAGTAAACCACCTGAGCGACCACGCGCGCCCAGTTGATCGAATTGACGGTTCCGATCTTCTGCTGTGCCTTGAAACCGAGGTCGTTCGATACGCCCTTGACCATGTCCTGGCAATCATCGAACACGCCCTTGACGGCGATGTTGAAGATATTCGGGTCTTGCAGGCTGAACATCTGCGCAGTCTGGAACGCGCTCATTTTTTTGTGCGGCGACAACATGAAGACTCGAATGCCCTTCTTGCCGCGCATCGCGTATTCGGCAGCGCTGCCGGTGTCCCCCGAGGTCGCCCCCAGGATATTGAGCTCGGCACCCTGCTTTTGCAGCGTGTATTCGAACAGGTTGCCAAGCAGCTGCATGGCCATGTCCTTGAAAGCCAGCGTCGGGCCATTCGACAGCGCCTGCATCACCAGCTTGCGGCCGCCACTTGCTTCCAGCGTACGCAGCGGCGTAATCGCAGCGGCGTCGTCGCCCGGGCGCGCGTTGCGGTAGACCTCGGCCGTGTAGGTCTTCGTGGCCAGCGCCGCGATGTCAGCCTCAGGCACATCGGTCGCGAACTTGCTCAGCACCGCAGTCGCCAGCGCCGCGTAGCTCAGGCCGCGCCAGCTCTCCAGCTCGTCGGAGCTGACTTCGGGATAGGACTCGGGGAGGTAGAGACCGCCATCAGGGGCGAGGCCGCCCAGCAGGATTTCGGAGAACGAGGGCTTGGACGCATGCCCGCGCGTTGACAAATAGTGCATACAGGAAATAGTTGAGGATCAGCGGCGCTCATTATAAGGCCGCACCAGTTTCCCAAAGAAAATCATGAACTGGAAAACCATTATTGCCTAAAGGGCATGATGACTTTTATGCATGAAAAGTGGCTCTTTTTGCATTTTTGTAGGAACACTTTTCGGTCAATCCTACCCTCCGCTTGTCAATCCCACGAATTGGGTAGTTCGCAAATTATTCGAAGCCGGCCAAAGGGATCCATTCCTTGAAGCAAGCAATCGAAGATCCCGGATCAGCGAACTCCGAAGCTCCTTCCAGCCCTATCGGAGCATCCGTCGGATGGCCACTTAGTTCATCCCGCCGTGTCGCCGCTGCTAAGGAGTCCTCTCATGATCGAAGACGCTAGCCAACTCATCGAATCCGAACGTCAGTCGTTCGACGAATCCGCTTCAGACGAAGCTTACGACGAAGGCTCTGCCGTGCTGCTGCTCGAAGACCCGTCCGGTGATGCCGATGCCGATGTCGATCCCGACGACGACGAACACGACATCGGCACGCCCGCAGAACAAACCGAGACTTCCGCCACCACCCTCCCGGCCTTCGTGCCAATCCGAACGCTTTCCGTGCTTGACAATCCGGACGACCTGCCTCCGTTCCAACTGGATCAGGAAAAGCTGTTCAAGTCGCTGATCGATCAGCACCAGCGACGCCTGTACCGTTTCGTGATCAAATACATTGATCATCCGGACGACGCTGCCGACATCACACAGCAAGCCTTTGCCGAAGCAGCGCGAACGATTGCGAGCTTCCGCGGCGATTCGAAATTATCGACCTGGCTGTTCGGAATTGCAATGAATATGGTGCGCAATTACCTGAGCCGCGCGCCCCACCGCGTCCACAAGTTCGAAACCGACGAGGTGCTGACGACGATTGCTTCCTGCGAGCCCGATCCCAGCGATTGCCTCATACAAAAAGAGTTGCTTTGCCTTGCGGAAAAAGCGTTCTCCGACTTACCGGAAGAGATGAGCGAGGTGCTGGGACTGGTGGCCGTTGATGAGATTTCGTATCAGGATGCGGCTGATATTCTGGATATCCCTTTGGGAACAGTCCGTAGCCGCGTGTCACGCGCGCGTGCAGTGTTGCGAGCGAACTTCGAGCTGGCAGGCATACGCCTGCAGTTCTGAATGCGTTCGATGCGGCGCCTGGCGAACATTTGCCTCGCGCGCCTCAGATTGACCGCAAAGTCACCAGGGGCAGGGTCTCTTCCCGGCGTTTGCGCTGGTCCTTGTCGAGACTGGATTCAGGCACATTTGCCACCCTGTCCGGGTTGGCGACTGATCCGGTGACAAGTGCCATCCCGGCCGCCGCTTCCTGCGCTTCCATGGCGTCCGCATCATCGCTATCTTTCGGCCCTGCCTTTCGCGTCACATCAACGCGATCTCGGTTCTTGTTGGCGGGCACGGTTCGAGCCTTGGCCTCGCCCCTCGTCGCAAGCTGCTGCACCGCAGTCGTGCCGGCTCCGCTGGTCGATGCCGTACCCAAGGCCAGTGCCTCCAAATGCTGCCGCACCTGCTCTGCCAGTGTTCCGATCCTTTCAGCTCCTGCCATTCGCCCGGCTGCGGCGTCGGCATACCCATGCAGGAAATCCAGCGCGCACTCGAGCAATTCGCATTGATCGCCATCCTGTTCCAGCCTTGGGATGCCGCCATGGGTCAACTGCTCCGCGATCGATTCCAATAGAGGAGCACAGTCCTGAAGCAGTCCCCGAGACCGGCCCAGGGTAATACGTTGCAACAAGCTTCCGACCGGATCAAGGGCGTCGCCGACAATATGCCGCGCATCCACGCCGATACGATCGGCGATTCGGGCGTCCAAGGCCTCCTGTTGGGCAAGCGACAGAGATCCACTGTCTGCAACATCCGTCGTCGGGGGCAGCACTGAGGACCGCGTGGCTGCCGGCTGCATTCGTACGGATGGACCGGCATCAGCCGCCGCCCGCGCTGTCGCCTTCACCATCGCATCAGCGAGGCGCGATTCTGCCTCCGCGTGATGGCGCGCCTGATTTTGCAGACGTCGCAGCTTTGCTCGTTCTGCGTCACGGCGCAGCCGAACATCGTCGTCCGCAGTGCGTTCAGTACTGGAGTAATTGCCGTTGACCGGCAAGCTGGTAAGCGTCACGCTGATGGTCGGTTTCATGGCAATTTTCCTCAAACTTTTCCGGGATCGTCCGTCAGGTCGGCTGTCCCACTACCTGCATCGGAAGCCTGCCCGTCCCCTGCTTTGGCAAATTTCAACGGCAAGCCCTCCCGCGCGTAGTAATCGACCAGTTCCCGGTGGGCATCGACCTCGCCGGCCGCGGCATCGGCGAGCACAAAGAAGACACGATCCTGATCAGGCGGCAGCGCCTGAGACGGAATGCGAACGAATCCAAGCCGCTCCAAAGCTCGTATGGATCGCCGGTTGTCCTTGTAGGCCGAAGTCAATACCAGTGGCACACCCATGGCAGCCGCATGCCGAAACACCCGCCTAGCGGCGGCTGTCGCATAGCCCTGGCCCTGAAAATCCACACCCGTCCAGAAACAGAAGAACGACGCATGCGCCGATACGGCAAGGTTCACATAGGCGACGAAGCCATGGTCGCGGTGCATGACGGCGAAACTCACTCGTCCGCGCTCGTTGGGCGCGGACTGTATCCATTGTCGCGTTTCTTCTACCGATTTCAGTGGCGGCAGACCTGTCATGATCGCGATCTGCGGGTCGCGGTATTGAAAAAAATAGGCATCCGCATGACTGAGATCGAGCGGCTCCAGAGTCAGCGAAAGATTTGCAACATGCAACTCGACCAGCCAGCGATCATCGCGGTGCGAAAGGCGCTCCTGCATGCGCGCCATGACTTGCTGCGCCAAGGCATTGTCAGGATCCATCCCCAGTGCCTGACGAGCGAGTTCGATCCCGCGATGCAATTGCCCGGTCCGCATTTCACACCAGGCCAGATTAGCCAAATCGCTGGCGTTCTCCCCATGGTGCCGCATCGCTCGCATCAAGGCTTCGCGCGCCAATTGCCAGTGGCCGCAATGCATGGCGGCATTGGCCAGCCGTTCATGCAGGCGCATGGTCGTCAGCTCCGGCAGGAAATTGGCCCAGACCTCGACCAGTGCATCGCGCCAACCTGCACGATCGTGGTCCATGGCCCTGGAAAATGCCAGCGCGAGATCTCGCCCTGTTTCAGCCAGCAACACTGGATCGTGTCCGGACCACCGCAAGAGCTGGCGCAAGTGCTCAAGCTTGTTTACCCCGCCCATTGATCGCATGGCGTCGGCCACCAATGCCTGGCGGCCATAGATGGCAGGATCATAGCCTTCGGCCAGGGCCGCCAGACGATCGCCGACTCCTTCAGAGGCCTCCATCACGATCTGCATGGCCTGCCCCCCGGCGAGATCCTGCTCGACACTGGCCGCGCCGTGCAAGCGCGCCCAGTGCGCGATCAATCCGTAGTGGACTGGTAGTCTGCCATCGTCACGGTAAGCCGTGACCAGGTCGGGAAAGGTATGCAGACGCATGCTCAATTCGCTGGCCAGGCCATTACCTGCCGCCAGCATCAGGTAGCCATGGCGGGCCACCCGGCGCCATCGGCGCAACGCATCAATCGCGCCTTCCGGATAGCAAATAGGCGTGCTGTTGAACTCCTCAAGGTAGCGCGAAAATACCGCTGCAAAGGCACCGGTTTGCAGCGGGGCTTCCACCGGCCGCCAGTCTGGACGCTCGCTGGTGCCCGGCGTCATCTCCCGGATCAATTCCAAATCAGCTTCCAGAAGCTTGCCGTAATGGACAGCGAGCAAGCGTTGCGGCAAGCGCGACCAACCATCGTGCGCCAGGATCGCGACCGGGTTGTGGCATTCGTAGGGCTTGCCGTCGTCTATAAGCTGCCCGGGCATTCCAGGCTCGCCCAATAGTGGCGCCAGCACCCCCCGCTGCTGGTGCCGTGCCATTTCCGGCGCAGCACATGCACGTGTGATCCAGTGGGCATCCGAGACAACGGGGCGGTAACAAAAGCGCATGCCGCTGACATGGCGAGTCGCGGCCTGAAACGCCCGGATCAACTGATGCCCGCTGTAGCCGTTACCGGGCGCAAGGTCGATCACGTCGATTGCGCGCGTGGGATAGATGTCCGCGTGCGCGAGGCCATCTCGCCAGTAACGAACAATCAAGTCCGCAATTGCCGCTGCCACGGCCGGGTTAAATACAGACGGCGTCCACTCGGCATGGCCGGGACTGAGGGCTGATGATGATTCAAGTGCCGCGCGAGCACGGTCGGTGGCTGAAGGTTCAGCAGGGACGGAGACGTGTTGTGCTGACATGATGAAGTGATTTACTGACTAGCCTTCGCCGGCAGCACGCTGGCGGAAATGATTTTGGGCGTAATCAGGAAAAGCCGCTCGCGTTTCTCGACCCGCGAAGATTTTTTCTTGAAGAAAATTCCAATCACCGGGATATTCCCCAACCACGGCACCTGATCGACTTGCTTGATGTCAGATTCCGCATTGAAGCCCCCGATCAGGAGGCTCTCTTTTTCACCCATCACGGCTTGCGTTCCTATGGTGCTCTTTCTTATGCGCGGCAGGACTTGCTGATTCTCGTTATCCTGTATCGATCCGTCTTCAATGTCGACGATCAGGTGTACCGATTCACCTTTTTCGGTCTCGATGATGTGCGGCGTCACTTTCAGCGTGGTCCCGACCGTGACTGGCACGACGGTGGCGACGCGTTCACCGACGGATTGGATGTAGAACGTATCCGACAAATCGATCAGCGCTCCCAAGTTGTCAATGGTAAGTACGGAAGGTCGTGACACGATGCGCGCATTGCCTTTCCCTTCGAGGATGCGAACGCGCGACATCAGAAAATTTCCGGCATTGGGTATGACCGTATTCGGGCTGACGTTGTCCCCGATGACGATGGTCCCGGTGACGCGATCCGGCGTCAGTGCCGGGGTACCGAAGCCACCGGCGACACCGCCAGCCCGCGCACCCCAGTCGATGCCTAATTCAGCGATGCTGCTGGTATTGACGTCGACGATCACCGCCTCGATCTCAATCAGCTTGGTCGGCACGTCAAGCAACTTGATCAGCTCTTCGTACGCCGGCATGTGCTGAGGCAAGTCCTTGACGACGATGGCATTGAGACGGGAATCCGCCTGGATCACCGCCCGCGATTGTGCGTTGGTGCTGCGGATGCGCGCCTGTTCCGGCGTTTCCTTGCTGCCTGTCGGCGACGGCTGGCCTTGCGCCGAGGCCTTGTCGTCAACCGGTTCGGACAACGTCTGTGCAGAGCGTAGCGGCATAATCAGATTCGATAGCTGAGGCAGATTTGCCAGGCTCGTACCACCAGTGCCCCCCTGGCCGGTCACGAGATTGCGCAGAATGGTCGCCACGCCAGCCGTTGTGATCTGCTGGTCGCGATAAGAAATGACGCGGTCATTGACCGCGGCATGCTTCAGACGGAAGACCCGCATCTGCTGCTGTGGCTGTGGCAGCGGCAGCGTCGCTACGGCCCATACCACCAGGTCGACATAGGATGGCGGACCTGACACCATCGCCACCCCGCGCTCGGGCAATTCTCCCCAACCGAATTTCGGCTCGACGATACCAAGGTCGGTCAGCGCCTTGCGAAACTCCGGCAGGCTGATGCCGGCCGGAGCAATCGCCCGCGTCGCCGTTTCGAAGTTGCGGCTGACGTACAGCGTGCCGCCGTAATAGAACCACTGCAGGCCATAGCCTGAGGACAATTGGTTGAGGAACTCGGTCGGGCTGGCGCTGGTGTAATTGCCGTTGACGCGATCCGAACGCGCCATGACGGATGCTGACGCCTGTAGCTCGAGACCAAAGTTGCGGCAGAATGACGCCAGCACTTCGGGCAGTTCCTGCTTGTCAGCGATATAGGTAAAGCTGGCGTCCGGCCAGGGCACAGGCGCCGCTGCAGCCATCGGCGCGACAACAACGCAGCACGAGCAGGCAAGCAACCACCGGCGCAGACACATGAGGATATTTTTCATTGTCATTGTCTACCTCCCCCAACCAGACATCACCGGTACTTCCACCACGCTCCCAGGCCTCTGCACAAGCACTTTGTGATCACAAGACGCGGAAAATCCGACGCCAGTCGGCCAGCGAATTCGTGAATGCCTCCAACGCTGCCTCGAATTCCTCGATCGAGGCATCTGCCGGCACCCTGCGCTGGATCAGGATTTGTGATTCATCCTCCGACAGCACCGGCACCTCCGCATGCTCAGTCATCCGTGCCCATGACGCGAACAGGCAGCGCTGGATCAGCTCGTCCGCGTCACCAGGCCGCAATGGCAACTCAAGCAAGCGGCTTTCAAGCACCAGATCACCATGCGGCGCCGGTCGGCAAAAGACGCGATACCGTCCGTCGAGCGTGACGACGACGGCACCATCCATGCGCTCTTTCTGCGGCACGAGCTGCTGCCGTTCGAGGAAGCCCGATAGTCCGGTGTGCAAGCGATCCTGCATCACAATGCTCCCCTGTGGGCGTCGCCGGCCAGCTTGCGCAGCGCAATCAGTAGCTCTGCGATCGGCTCAATCAATTCCGACGGTATGTACTGGTCGATCTTCGCAGACGCCGTCAGCTCGCGTGCCAGATGAATGTTCTGCATGACCGGAATCCCGCATTCGCGCGCGATGCGCACCATCTGGTGGGCAACATGGTCCTTGCCCTTGGCTAGCACGACAGGCAGCGGCGTCACCTGATCTTCGTAATACAGAGCCACGGCGAGATGGGTCGGGTTCGTGACGACCACCGATGATTTGCGGGTTTTGAGGACCATCTCGCCCATCGCGATTTCTTTCTGCAAACCCTTGCGATGGCTCTTCATGTGAGGATCGCCTTCGAGCTGCTTGTACTCCTGCTTGATCTCGTCCATCGACATCATCAGCTGCTTGCGGTGCTGATAGCGCTGGAATACCAGGTCAGCCAGCGCAATCGCGCCAAACGCGATGAAGGAATAAATGACCAAAGTTCGAAGCATGTCGGCCACCGCGACGCCGGCGCTGATCAGACCCTTGGAAGGAATGAGGATCAGCGCAGGGAGGGAATCCCGGATGACCATCGCGATCAGGATGCTCAGGAAGACGACCT
>JBDKLN010000007.1:0-13672 GCA_039806045.1 Pseudomonadota bacterium | reverse complement strand
ATGCTGCTGGGCGCCCAACTGGTGCGCATGGATCGTTGCAGCGACGGCATCCTGGCCGACTCGCTGGAGTTCGCCGAGACCCACCTGGCCAAGCTGACGCACCAGGACGCGAAGTGAGCCTGCGCATCAAGCGTCGCGAAGGGGAGGTCGACCCCTTCTACGACATGCTGTTCAACATCCTGATCGCCTTCGTCTTCTGCTTCATCATCGCGCTGATGGCGATGAACCCGAAAGCCAAGAAGGAAGGCGACATCCCGGCCAAGGCGGAATTCATCATCACCGTCTCCTGGCCGGACATGAACCCGAATGATATCGACACCTACGTGCAGGATCCGTCCGGCGCAATGGCCTGGTTCCGCCAGCGCGAAGCCGGCCTGATGCACCTGGACCGCGATGACCGCGGCCTGGCCGGCGACACCATCAACGTCAACGGCAAGGACGTGGTGAACCCGCTGAACCAGGAGGTCGTCACCATCCGCGGCTACTCGCCCGGCGAATACACGGTCAATGCGCAGTACTACGAAAGCAAGAACGGCGAACCTGTGGAAGCCACGATTTCGGTGGTGAAGGTCAACCCGAAGGCTGAAGTCACGTATTACGGCACCGTCAAGCTCGACCGCAAGGGCGACGAGAAGACTGCCGTGCGCTTCACGGTCGAAGCCGATGGCAGCGTCCGCGATATCAACACCTTACCCAAAACCCTCGTTCCGCAAACATGACGAACACATCCCTAATGCTGACCCTGTTGTACGTGGCCGTTTCGCTGCTGCTGCTGGTGCTGTGCCTGGCCACGGCCTGGAAGCGCTGGATCAAGATCCTGATGGTGGCCGCAGTCACGATCACGTACTTTGTCGCCAATTTCACTTTCGAAGACATGCTGGGCTGGCCTACGCCGCGCATGATGCCCGAGAAGTTCGCCATCGTTTCGGCCGTGATCGAAGAGCCGAACAAGGAGCGCGGCATCGATGGCGCGATCTACCTGTGGATCACGCCGCTCGACAGCAACCGCCCGACCACCGTGCCGCGCGCGTACAAGCTGCCGTACCAGAAAGACGCGCATTCGCAGCTGTCTGACGCGCAGCGCAAGGCCCGTCAGGGCATCCGCCAGGTCGGCACCATCGAGCGTCCGGGCGGCGGCAGCGGCAGCGCCTGGTTCAAGGTCAACGCCGATAACAAGATCAAGCTGCGCGTCTCCGATGCGCCGGTCACCCGCCTGCCGGAGAAGTGATGAAGACCCGCCTCACCGTGGTAGCTGCGGCGTTGCTGGCCGCAGGCTGTTCCAAATCCGTCCCCCAGGGCGACTCCTTCTTCCCGCTGGATGTGGGCGCGCGCTGGGAGTACGACGTCACTTCCGACATTAGCGGCACGCTGACGCACCAGACCTATGTGGCGACGGTCGACCGGACGATCGATTATGCCAATGGCGATCAGGTCTTCATCCGTCGTGTCGACATCCCCGGCAATCTGGGCGTGGAATTCTGGCTGCGCAAGGATGCGTTGGGCATTTCGCGCATTGCCAAGCGCACTGATGCGGAAGAGCAGGCCCGTCTCGACAAGAATGCACGTACCGTTATCAAGCTGCCGCTGACGCTGGGCGCGCAGTGGATGGTGCCGACCGAGCCCTTCATCGTGCTGCCCAAGAGCGACCTCGGCCTGAAGGAAGTGAAGATGCCCAAGGTGCTGATGTCATACAACGTCGAAGCGATCGACGAGACCGTTACCGTGCCGGCCGGCACCTTCCAGCATTGCGCAAAGGTGGTTGGCAACGGCAACCTGCCGCTGTATGCGGATGCGGTGCTGGGCTTCAAGGACGTGCCGGTCCAGAACATCGAGTGGTATTGCAAAGGTGTCGGCCTGGTGAAGGTCGAGCGTAAGGAAGACATCATTTCCGCGCTCTGGCACTCGGGCAAGATCACGATGGAGCTGACCGATTTCAGGATGCCCTGACGCGTGTTGAGCCTATCCTGATCCGGCGCCGAAGCATCACCGGCGCTGAGCTCAACATAGAAAAGCCGGCTGGATTCCAGCCGGCTTTTTTCATGCTTGTCGCCTGCGATCGTCGTGCCAGTGGCGCACCCTTTTGTGCGACGGTTGACGACGATGCGGGCGCACCCGCCCATAAAAAAGCCGACGGCACAGGCCGTCGGCTGAAGCTGCAAGGGACGATGCTACGAATTCAGTATCCCTATGCAGGCGGGAGTAAATGATTACTTGGCGAGCTTGAAGACCCACACGGAGCCGCCCTGCTCGAGGAAGTTGACGCGCTTGGCAACTTCACCGCCCCACAGCGGAACTGCGCCGCCCCAACCGGAGACGACTGCGACGAACTGCTCGCCGCCTTCTTCCCAGGTGATCGGAGGTGCAACGATGCCCGAACCGGTCTGGAACTTCCACAGTTCCTTGCCCGACTTCGCATCCAGCGCCTTCAGGTAGCCTTCCGGCACACCGTAGAAGACCAGGTCGCCGGCGGTCGACATGACACCACCCCACAGCGGAGCGGAGTTCTTGTTTTCCCAGACGATCTTGCCCGACTTCGGATCAACGGCGCGCATCACGCCGATGTAGTCGTCATGCAGCGGCTTGATGGTGAAGCCAGCGCCCAGGTAAGCAGCGCCTTTCTTGTACGAGACGGGCTCGTTCCAGATTTCCATGCCCCACTCGTTCGACGGAACGTAGAACAGGCCGGTCTTCGGGCTGTAAGCCATCGGCATCTGGTTCTTGCCGCCCAGGAAGGACGGAGCCGAGAACACCACGTTGCCCTTCTTGCCGTCCGGACCCTTGGTCGGGTCGCCCGGGCGGTTAGCCGGATCGTAGTTCGGACGGCCAGTCTTCAGGTCGATACCGGTTGCCCAGGTGATCTTGCTGACGAACGGGAAAGCATTTTCCAGTTTGCCGGTCTTCGCGTCGTTGACGTAGAAGAAGCCGTTACGGTCAGCTTTCGCGCCCATGCGCTTGCCGTTCATGTCGAAGGTGATGAACTCGTTCACACCGTCGTAATCCCAGCCGTCGTTCGGGGTGTTCTGGTAGTGCCAGACGATCTTGCCGCTCTTGATGTCGATCGCAACGGTCGAGGTCGAGAACAGGTTGTCGCCGGGGCGCAGGTGGCTGTTCCACGGTGCCGGGTTGCCGGTACCGAAGTAAGCGAGGCCCGTAGTCGAATCATAGGTGCCGCCCAGCCAGGTGGTCGCGCCGCCCGACTTCCACAGCTCGCCCGGCCAGGTCTTGTTGGTCGTGCCCGAGATGCCGTTTTCGACAGCCTTGCCGCCTTCGTACTTGTAGCCCATGTGGCCTTCGACGACCGGACGGACCCAGACCATCTTGCCGGTCTTCGGATCGCGCGCTTCCACGCGGCCGATCACGCCGAATTCGCCGCCGGACACGCCGGTCAGCAGCAGGCCGCCAGCGATCAGCGGAGCTGCCGACGCCGAGTAGCCAGCCGAGTATTCGTCGATCTTCTCTTTCCAGACGACGGCGCCGGTGTCCTGGTTCAGGGCGACCAGTTGGGCGTCGAGGGTCGCGAAGATGACCAGGTTGTCATACAGGGCTGCGCCGCGGTTGATCACGTCGCAGCACGGCATGATGCCGTCCGGCAGGCGGTGCTCGTACTTCCACAGCTTCTTGCCAGTCTTGGTGTCCAGCGCGTAGATACGCGAGTAGGAGCCGGTAACGAACATCTTGCCGTTGTGGACCAGCGGCTGCGACTCTTGGCCGCGCTGCTTTTCGCCACCGAACGAGAACGACCAGGCCGGGACCAGCTTGGCCACGTTGCCGGCGTTGATCTGGGTCAGCGTCGAGAAGCGCTGGCCGTTTTGGCCCATGCCCCAGGTCAGGACGTCGCCGCCCGACTTGGCATCGTTTTCGATCATTGCGTCGGTCACGCCGGCTGCGAAAGCCGAGGAACCGGTGATCAGCGCGAAGCCGACCGCGGACGCAAGAAGTTTCCTCTTCATTATTTGGATCTCCCCTTGGTTATGCCAATTTGGCTATACGGTTGCAGCTACGGTCGCGGGCCAAAGGCTCCACGTACGCAAAGCAACGTTTTGACATAGGCAAAGGGCATGCCATGAAATTCTTTCACGTGATAGCAGGGAAACCGGCAAAAAATCACATGTAGTGCGGAAACGCATGTGACAAAAACGGGCAGCTGTCACAAATTTGGACAGTCGCAAATTGCGCAACCCTAGTGACAATGCGGGATTTCGACGAAGTGACAGGCGCCGGTCCGGGCCGGCGAACTGTGTCCAATCGTGGCATCATGTTTTCGCCGAAGCCAGAAAATCTGGCAAAAAGGATAACAAATGAACGTCGGTGCTGAGCTATTGGCCAGGCTGCTGGCCGCCGCCATCCGTTACTCCGGACTACCAGCCGTCGACCTTGCTGACTTGCCGCCGATCGAGCCCGTCAGCGCGACGGTGTTGTCGGAGAAGGTCTGTCCCGACTCGCCGGAGCGGTGCACCACCGTTGCGGCCTTGTTCGATACCGAAAATTACCGTATCTACCTGCGCGACACCCTGAAGGTCGACGAACCCATGGACAATTCCTTCATCGTCCATGAGCTGGTGCATGTGCTGCAGTTCAGGAAGTTTGGCGACGCGAACTTCGGCAGCTGCCGCAAGCGCATCGCCAGCGAACAGCAGGCCTACTACGTGCAAAACAATTATCTCGGCGAAGAGGGCATCGACTGGCGCGAGGGCTTCCTCGTGCGCTTCATGCGCTGTCCCGATGAGCGCGATCAGAACGGGGCCGACCTGGGGCAGTCAGCCCTGGATGATCACGAAGATCTGTGACCTTGCAGGTCAGCCGCCGCGCGCCGACTTCAGCAGTCCGCGCTGCGGATCGTAGCCCGCTGCCGCGATCAGGTAGAACAACAGCGTCGATACGATCACCACAAACAGTGACGCTGCGGCGATCTCGCCCTGCAAGGCGGCTCGCATGGCTTCCACTGCATGCGTGAACGGATTGAACTCGCACAGCCGGTAGATCCACAGTGCGCCCGCTTCCTGCATGCGGGAAATCGGATAGAGCGCCGGTGACAGGAAGAACATCGGGAAGATCACGAAGTTCATCGTGCCCGCAAAATTCTCGAGCTGCCGTATGTACACCGACAACACCAGCCCGAAGGCCGACAGCATCAGCGCCCCGAGCGCCAGCGCCGGGAAAGCCGTCAGTACCTGCACTGGCGACAGGCCGATGCCCCACACCACGACGATCAGCAGGAAGGCCAGCGCCTGCAATACCGACAGGAAGGCCCCGGCTGCCAGCTTGCAGGCCAGCAGATAAGTACGCGGCAGCGGCGCCGTCAGCAACAGGCGCATGACGCCCATCTCGCGGTCGTACACCATCGCCAGCGACGACTGCATGCCGTTGAACAGGCACACCATCAGCGCCAGACCTGGCACCAGATACAGCCGATAGTCCTGGCCGAGGTCGGGCATGTGGCGGATGCCGGCGGCGAACACCACCATCCACAACAAGGGGCGCACCAGCGATGATGCCAGCCTTCCGGGCTGGCGCAGGAATTTATGGATCTCGCGCCCGGCGATGGCCGCCAGGGCCAGTCGTGCATGCGTCAGGTTCATGGGCGGCCCTCGGCGCGCGTCAGGTCAAGGAAGGCATCGATCAGCGTCGCATGGCCGTTGAGCTTCATGAGTTCGGTGGCCTTGCCGTCAAACCGGACTTTACCGCCCGCCATCACGACGATGCGATCCGCCGCCTCTGCCTCATCGACCAGATGCGTTGCCCACAACACGCCCATCGCGCGCTCGCGGCAAAGCGCCTTGACGTCGGCCACGATTGCCGACCGTGATGCGGGGTCAATGCCGACCGTCGCTTCATCCATCAACAGCAACTGTGGCTCGGACAGCAGCGCGCGCGCCAGCTCGACCTTGCGACGCATGCCGCCCGACAGTTGGCGGCACGCGTCGTTCGCGCGTTCGGTCAGCCCGAAGCGCTGCTGCCAGTGGGCGATGCGGCGCTTGGCGTCGACCCGCGGAATGCCATGCAAGTCGCACTGGAACTGCATGTTGGCCGTGACCGTCAGGTCGAGGTCGAGCGCGGGCTGCTGGAACACGATGGACAGCTCCTTGAGCGCGCTGATCGGGTCGTGGCCGATGTCATGGCCGACGATGACGGCCTGGCCGCCATCGGCGACGAACAGTCCGGACAGGATCTGGAACAGGGTGGACTTGCCCGCGCCATTCGGCCCGAGCAGCGCGACAAACTCCCCGGGGGCCACGGTCAGGCTGACGCCATCAACCGCGCGGCGCGCGCCGAAGGCTTTCGCGAGGTCACGAATCACCAGGGGATCGGGAAACAAGGAAGGCAAGCTCACTCCGCTGGGGCTAATTAGTATGGAAAGCAGAGCGGCGATTGTAGCCGGGATGTCCTGACGCTGCTGTCAGCGCCGTCACCGCCAGCCGGAGTGGGATTGAACGATGATTGCGGGGAGCGATTCAATCGAGCGTGACCGACGCAAGCCCTTCCCAGGGCCGGTTCGCACGCCAGTCGTCGAACCACGCGGGTGGCATCACCATCGCCAGCGCGCCCATGTCGGTGACCAGCTCATCGAGCGCAGCGCCTCGCACGCTCACGCCCTGCGTGAGCGTCGGATAGCGGCTGCTGACCTGTGCCTGCACCAGCGGTTGCAGCAAGTCTTCATTCTGGCGCCACACGCTGCCGCCGATCAGGATGCAGCGGGTATCGAGTATCGCCGTCAGGTTGTACAGCGCGCGGCCGAAGATGCGCGCCGCTTCATGCACGACATCCAGCGCGTCGGTGTCGCCACGGCGCGCTGCGGAAAACACCTCGGCCAGCGGCCTGCCCAGGCGGTTGCCGAGGTTGCGGCCGGCGATCATGCCTTCAAGGTCGCCGCGATTGCCGCAGCCGCACAGCGCGTCCGACAGCTCTGACATCAGCATGTGTCCCGCATGCCCGGCGTTGCCGTGCTTGCCTTGCAGGACATGGCCATCGACGCACAGGCCGAAACCAATGCCGGTGCTCCAGGTGACATAGATCGCGTTGGGCTCCTGTTGCGCTGCGCCGAACGCAAGCTCGCCATGCAGGCCGGCCACGCAATCATTGGCGATGCGTATGACATCGAAGCGCTCGCGCAATACCGCTTCGAGCGGAATGAAAGTCCAGTCATTCGGCAAGTCTTCGCCGTTCGCAATGCCGCCGCACATGTTCGGCGGCAGTATCGCGAGATGCCCGTCGCGCTGCTCGAAGGGGCCGGCGCTGCTGACACCGATGTGCCGGATTGCTGCGGCATCGATGCCGATGCGGAGCGCAGCTTCTTCGAGCATGCGCAATCCTTGGCGCGCAACCGCATCGTTGGCGCCGGATCGCTCGGTCGCCTCGACGACACGGATGCGCGGGCCGTTCGCATCAGCAATGCAGGCAGCCATCTTGGTGCCGCCGATATCGAGTGCGGCGATCAGCGCGGGCATGTCGTGCATCGACGACATCAGGTGCGCAGCGGCTTGTAGCGGATACGCTTGGGCTTCGCGCCTTCTTCGCCGAGGCGCTTCTTCTTGTCCGCTTCGTATTCCTGGTAATTGCCATCGAAGAAGACCACTTGCGAGTCGCCTTCGAAGGCCAGGATATGGGTCGCGATACGGTCGAGGAACCAGCGATCGTGCGAGATCACCAGCACGCTGCCGGCAAACTCGAGCAGCGCATCTTCCAGCGCCCGCAGGGTTTCCACGTCGAGGTCGTTCGACGGTTCATCCAGCAACAGCACGTTGCCGCCCATGAGCAGGGTCTTCGCGAGATGCAGTCGGCCACGCTCGCCACCGGACAGGTTGCCGACGATTTTCTGCTGGTCCGCACCCTTGAAGTTGAAGCGACCCAGATATGCGCGCGACGGCATCTCGAAGCGGCCGACGGTCAGCAGGTCGGCACCATTGGCAACGTCATCGAACACCGTCTTTTTGTTGTCCAGTTCCGCGCGCGACTGGTCGACCACGGCCAGCTTCACGGTCGGCCCGACCACGATCTCGCCGCTGTCCGGCGTTTCCTTGCCCGACAACATGCGGAACAGCGTCGACTTGCCGGCGCCGTTCGGGCCGATGATGCCGACGATCGCGCCCGGCGGAATGCGGAACGACAGGTTGTCGATCAGCAGGCGGTCGCCATAGCCCTTGCTGACGTTCTTGAACTCGATCACTTCATTGCCGAGGCGCTCCGCCACCGGAATGAAGATTTCCTGCGTCTCGTTGCGCTTCTGGTATTCGAATTCGGACAGCTCATTGAAGCGCGCGATACGCGCCTTGCTCTTCGCCTGGCGGCCCTTCGGGTTCTGGCGCACCCACTCCAGTTCCTTCTTCAGCGCCTTCTGGCGCGCCGACTCGGTGGCTTCTTCCTGCTTCAGGCGATTCTCTTTCTGTTCCAGCCACGAGCTGTAGTTGCCCTTCCACGGGATGCCATGACCGCGGTCGAGTTCGAGGATCCATTCGGCGGCGTTGTCGAGGAAGTAGCGATCGTGCGTGATGCCGACCACGGTGCCGGGGAAGCGCTGCAGGAATTGCTCGAGCCAGTCCACCGATTCGGCATCGAGGTGGTTGGTCGGCTCGTCGAGCAGCAGCATGTCCGGCTTGGACAGCAGCAGCTTGCACAGCGCGACACGGCGCTTCTCTCCGCCGGACAGCACGCCGACTTTCGCATCCCAGGGCGGCAGGCGCAGCGCATCGGCGGCGACTTCCAGCTGCAAGTCGAGGTTGCCGCCATCAGCGGCCGCGATGATCGCCTCCAGTCGCGCCTGTTCGGTGGCGAGCGCATCGAAGTCCGCATCCGGCTCCGCGTAGGCTGCGTAGACGGCGTCGAGCTTGGCGCGGGCTTCGAAGGCTTCGCCGAGTCCGCTCTCGACTTCCTGGCGCACGGTCAGCTCGGGATTCAGCTCGGGCTCTTGCGGCAGGTAGCCGATGTTCAGGTTCGGCATCGGGATCGCTTCGCCCTCGATGTCCTTGTCGATGCCGGCCATGATCTTCAGCAGCGTAGATTTGCCGGACCCGTTCAGGCCCAGCACGCCGATCTTGGCACCGGGGAAGAAGGACAGCGAAATGTCCTTCAGGATCTGGCGCTTGGGCGGAACGATCTTGCCCACGCGGTTCATCGTGTAAACGTAATTGGCCATGGAGGTCCTGACATCAGAGATGGAAATATCGGATGGCCGTCATTTTACGGGCATCCGGGCACCGCTGCGAGGCGCAAGGCTGTCAGGGCGTCTGCCGCGCAGCACGCTGGTCGGGTGTGGAAGAGGCGCTTAATCCGGCTTGCGAGTGTCGGTGGAATGACTGCAGCCGCCGGCGCTCGCTCCCTTGCCCGTCATGTCCACGTTGCCGGCTGCCAGCATATCGCGCACGCGCCACAGGCTCTCCGCGGAATACAGGGCCAATGCGCCCCAGATCAGGCCGAAGCCAATGGCGCGCGCCGTTGTGAAATTTTCTCCATAGACCCAGACGCCGATCAGCATCTGTATGGTCGGCCCGATGTACTGCAAGAGTCCGATGATGGACAGTGGAATGCGGCGCGCGCCGGCAGCGAACAGCAGCAGCGGTATCGCGGTCACCGGTCCGGCGGCCATCAGCAACAGCGTCAGCGACAGTGACTCGCCCCACGCATGTGAATTGCCGCTGCCGGGAATCAGCAGGAAGGCTGCTGACAGGGGTAGCATCGCCAGCGTTTCCACCGTCAGACCTTCGAGCGGGCCAAGCGATGCGGTCTTGCGTATCAGGCCATAGACCGCGAAGGTCACCGCGATCACCAGGCCTATCCATGGCAACTGACCTGCGCTGATCGTCAGCCAGGCGACGCCGGATGCGGCCAGCGCGATCGATGCCCATTGCAGGGAGCGCAGCCGCTCCCCCAACGTCAATCCGAACAGCACGTTGAACAAGGGCGTGATGAAATAGCCCAGGCTGGCATCGACGATGTGGTCATCATTGACAGCCCAGATGAACACTACCCAGTTCGTGAACAGCATCGCGGCACTGCCGGCGAAAGCCAGTGCGATGCGCGGCCGCTGCCTGATCGCCTCCACCCAGCCCCATTGCCGACGCAGTCCCAGCAGGCCAAGCAGGAACACGACGGACCACAACACACGGTGCGACAGGATTTCCAGCGGCGGCACCGCCAGCATCAGACGCAGGAAGATCGGGAACACGCCCCACATCGTGAACGCGGCGCCGGCCGCGAGTATGCCGCGCAGCATTCTTTAATCGAAGCCCAGCGACAGCTGCGGCGGGGGCACATCCGCATCCGGTGTTGCGTTTCGCGCTGTGGTAGCTGAGGTCGTACTCGCAGCCGTATCCATACCCGTTGTAGCAGGCGCCGGGGTCAGTGATGCGGTGGTTGATGCCGTGGACGGCGAAGCGGGCGATGCAACTGCTTTGGCCTCCGCCGGACTGCTCGTCGCTTTCTCTGTCACCTTCCCGTTGACGGCATCGGTGCCGGTGCCGGCAGTTTGTGCCTCGGTGGCGGCAATCACTTCGCTGAGAAGATCGGTGCTGGCGGCGGCGGCTTTCGTCGGCGCCGAGGCTTTGCGCGGACGACCCTCGCGCAACGGATTGCGGCTGCCATGCTTGTTGAATACCTGCTTCGCCTCTGCCCGTACCGCCGGGTCGCGCCGCATCGCCCACAGCGTGTCGCGCGCATGGCGCGCGGCATCCAGGTGATCGACGATGGGCATGGGGTAGTCTTCGCCAAGCAGTACGCCGGTCATCCGCTGCAGGCCCTCTGGCATGGTCCACGGCTCGAAGATGTATTCGACCGGCACGTTTGCCAGTGCCGGCAGCCAGCGCTTCACGAACACGCCCTCGGGGTCCTGATCCTGCGCCTGCTTCACCGGGTTGTAGATGCGCAGCGTGTTGATGCCGGTGACGCCGGATTGCATCTGCACTTGCGGGTAATGGATGCCCGGCTCGTAATCGAGGAATTCGCGCGCCAGATGCAGCGCCGGCTCGCGCCAGTGGTTCCACAACTGGTAACTGGAGAAGCTCACCAGCAGCGCGCGCATGCGGAAGTTGATCCAGCCGGTCTGCGCCAGCATCTTCATGCAGGCGTCGACCAGCGGGAACCCGGTCTCGCCGGCGCACCAGCGCTCAAAATGCTCGCGGTTGAAATGCGGCTCGCGCAAGCCGTCGAAGCCACGGTGCACATTGCGCTCCTCGATGTCGGGCTGCGATTCCAGCTTCTGGATGAAGTGACAGTGCCAGTGCAGCCGGCTCTCGAAAGACTTCAGCCCGGCCAGCGCATCCTTCGGACGTACCGGTTCCGGCATTGCGTTGAACTCGCTGCGCGTCTTCCAGACCTTGTGCATCAGCTCGCGGATCGACAGCACGCCATAGGCGAGGTGCGGCGACAGCCGCGAGCACGCATCCTCGGCCGACAAGGGACTCGACATCGCATAGCGGTATTCGTGCAGGTGCTTGCTGAAGAACTGCCGCACTTGCTGCGACGCCAGCTTGCGCCCGCCTTTCTGGCGCAGCGGCTTGTCCACACCCTGCATGCCCAGGCTGCTGGGCCGCAGCAGGCCGGCCGGCAGCAGCGGTGTTTTCGGCGCGCCGATGAAGTCGGGCGCCGCCAGTACCCGCTGGCGCATGCGTTCCATCCAGATCGATGCCCAGTCGTCGCGCGAGGCCAGCCGGCGCACCACGCCATTGGACGGGAATTCCGTCCATTCGATGCCATGCGCCGCGCACCAGCCGGCGACGCGCTTGTCACGCGCGTAGCTGATCGCATTGCCGGTCTCTTCATGCGAGTACAGCGAGAACGGGCCGTAGGTTTCGAGCACGCGCTTGAGCACATGCGTGATCTCGCCGAACTGCACCACCAGCGGGCTGCCGCGCGCCGACAGCGCCTGGTCGAGGTCATCCAGGCATTCGTTGAGGAATTGCAGATGCTGCACCGAGTAGTCGGGTGCGCGGATCAGCTCGGGCTCATAGACGTACAGCGGCAGCACTTCGCGATGCTTGACCGCCTCGACCAGCGGCGCATGGTCGAACACGCGCAGGTCGCGCTTGAACCAGACGACGCCCAGCTTCACCGGTGCCAGCTCCCGCGCGATGTGCCTTCGGGGCCGGTGCACTGGCTCCAGAACGCGGAGAACGAGCGGCAGGCCCGGGGCGGATTCGGGAAGCGGCGTGCCGGCTCCCGCAGCGAGCCGCACAGCGACGCCAGCGCCTCCCGGTAAGCGGGATGCAGCGTTGCGGTCGATTCCACGGTCGCGTCGGCAGGCAGCATGGTAGTGAGGTCGGCAAGGTCGCCGATGTACAGGGCATCGGTCACTTCCGTCATTCTATCCATCACGAATCGCCAGCGCAGCCCCGACCACGGGAAAGCGCGGTGGAAGGGCAGGTGGATGACGCCCAGCCGCAAGCCGTCGAAGGCCTCATTGGCCAGCATCCACGGATGGACCAGACGGATGCGTGTCGCACCCTGCAGCGCAGCATGCAGCACGTTGCGGCGTGCGTCGGCGGTCCCGGCAAGGTCGGCGGCGTCTGCAGTTGGGGGCAAGGCCGGCGGCTCGTCCAGCAGCACCGGCGCATCGAGGCCCAGCAATGCTGGCGTGGTCGGCAGGCATGCATTGCTGCGCGCGATGGCTTCCAGCGCCTCGTAACTCGTGTCCAGTGCCGTGCCATCGACATGCCAGCTTGCCGGCGCATACCGGGCCACGTTCTCGGCATTGAACAAATAAGGCTTGGCGCTGAAAGTCGCGGCCACCCATTGCCAGGACAGGTGGTTGGAGGCGAGATCGCCATCCAGCAGGTGCGCATACATCCAGTCCGCGCCGGTGCGCCAGTGCACCTTGCGCTGGTGGATGACATAGCTGGCGATCCACATCCGCGCATGGTTGTGCAGGTGGCCGGTCTGGTACAGCGCATGCACGGCCCGGTCGATCACCTTCAGGCCGGTGCGGCCTTCGCGGATATCGTCGGGCAGGGTGGGGCTGTAGGCAACGCCGGGCAGCGCGGGTCGCATGTCGGTCAGGATGGCATCGCCGTGGTGACTCCAGACATGGTGGAAGAATTCACGCCAGCCGAACTCGAAGGCCAACTTGTCCTGCAGCGTCAGCCTGGGCAAGCGCTCGAACAGCGCCGGGATGTCGGTAAAGCCGTGGGTCAGGTAAGGCGACAGCCGGGTGGCCCGGCCATCGAGGTGATTGCGGGTCTTGCCGTAGGCCGGGATGTCGATCGCTGCGATGCGTTGTGCCAGCGCGGCGTCGGTGGGGGCAAAGAGTTCAGGCATGCCGCATTGTAAAAGCTGCGCGGCATGCCTGCCTTGAACGGCCTTACATGCTGCGGCGGTACTGGCCGCCGACTTCGAACAGCGCTTCGGTGATCTGGCCCAGCGAGCAGACACGCACGGCGTCCATCAGGCGCGCGAACACGTTGTCGTCGTTGATCACCGCTTGCTGCAGTGCTTCCAGTGCCGCCGGTGATGCATCCTTGTTCCGAGCGTGGAAGTCGGCCAGGCGCGTCAGCTGCGACTGCTTCTCTTCGTCGGTCGAACGGGCCAGCTCCAGCGTCTGCGGGGTGGCATCCCCCTTCGGGTTGCGGAAGGTGTTGACGCCGACGATGGGCAGGCTGCCGTCATGCTTCTTGTGCTCGTACAGCAGCGACTCTTCCTGGATCTTGCTGCGCTGGTAGCCGGTCTCCATCGCGCCCAGCACGCCGCC
>JBDKLN010000006.1:0-7412 GCA_039806045.1 Pseudomonadota bacterium | reverse complement strand
ACGGGTGCTCACAGGTGAAGAGATCGAAGTGCTCGATTGCGAAATCGTTCGGCTGACGGACAAGATCGATTGGGATCACATGGCCTGCGTGGTCGCATTCGCCGCCGAATTTGGCGCCGCGCGCCTGCTGGTAGCAGACAACGACCCCGATCCGTCCCGCAGCGCCGATTCACTGGCTCGCCTTGTTGATCTGGGGCGCGCGCACGGCGTGACACCCTGCCTTGAATTTATGCCATGGACCTATGCGCCCAACCTTTCCGCTGCTCGCACGCGGATCAGCGGCATCGAAGGGGCTGCGCTGTTGATCGATGCCTTCCACCTCGCCCGTTCAGGCGGCACCCCCGACGACCTGCGCGGGGAAGATAGGGTCTCATACCTGCAGCTGTGCGATATTGCGGGGCCGATTCCCCTGATGGATGCTATCCTAAACGAAGCCCGGGCCGAGCGTCTGTTTCCGGGCGAAGGCGAGATCCCGCTCGTCGCCCTTCTGCGCCGCTTGCCCAGATTGCCGCTTAGCCTTGAAGTTCCCGCCAACCGGTTGCGCGATGTCGGCGTTTCGGCAGAAGATCGCGCACGACGAGCCATCGCCGCAACCCGGCGCCTGATGTCAAGCGAGCCCGCCGATGCCGACATGTGACGTGCTGGTGATCGGTTCGGGTGCGGCTGGCCTTAGCGCCGCCGTAACCGCAAGCGCGCTTGGGCTTGAGGTCATCGTCGCCGAGCGCGCCGAGGTGCTGGGGGGCACATCCGCATGGTCGGGCGGCTGGATGTGGCTACCACGCAATGCGCTCGCCCGCGAGGCCGGGATAGTCGAGGATCGATCCGTCCCGCGCGCCTATCTGGAAAGCGTGCTTGGCAACCGTTTTGATGCAGCGCGGATCGACAGTTTCCTCGATCATGCACCGGCCATGGTCGATTTTCTGATCGAACAGGGCTTCGAATTCGAAGCTGGCAACCGCATTTGCGATATCTATGGCGACCACCCAGGCGCCGGCACGGGAGGCCGTTCGCTAATTGCCGCGCCTTACGATGCGCGTCGGCTAGGCAAGCGACTCCAATTGTTGCGCAAAACCAAGCAAGAGACAGCCTTCGCCGGCATGCCGATCCAGGCTGGACCCGATCTTGCAGCCTTTCTCAATGCTAAGCGCCGCCCGGCCGCTCTGCTGCATGTCGCAAAGCGGCTGATTGGCCAGGCGCGTGATCTAGCATTGCACGGCCGGGCAATGCACCTTGTTAACGGAGTGGCGCTGATCGCGCGGCTGTTTGAGCTGGCAGACGCAAAGGGCGTGTGCTGGATGACCGGAGCGCGGGCGGTCCGCTTGCGTGCGCGTGAAGGCCGCGTTGCGGGGGCCGTGTTCGAAACCGCCGACGGGACCATTGAAATCAAGGCACGGCGCGGTGTGGTGCTCGCTACCGGCGGCTTCTCACAAAGTCCGGAATGGCGCGAACAGCTGTTTCCTCACGCCAGTGACCATGCCTCTCTGGCAGTGGCGGAAGCAGATGGCAGCGCGGCAGTATTGGCCCAGCCTCTCGGCGGCGTGATCGAGACGGGATTGGCATCGGCTGGCGCCTGGTGTCCGGTCTCGCGCGTAACCTGGCCCGATGGCAGCGAGGGGATATTTCCGCACATCATCGAACGGGGCAAGCCAGGCGTTATCGCGGTACGGGCGGACGGGCGTCGGTTCGTCAACGAGGCCGATGGCTACCACGATTTCGTCACCGCCTTGCTCGCCGCGACGCCGGATGGTGAGCCGGCCCGAGCCTGGCTGATCTGTGACGACCGCTTCCTGCGCCGGTGGGGCCTGGGTGTGGTAAAGCCCGATCCCGTTCCCGCATGGCATTGGCGGCGTTCCGGTTATCTCAAGAGCGCCAGGTCTTTGCAGGAGCTTGCCACTATCTGCGGCATCAATTCGCGCCTTGAAGAGACCGTCGATGCGTTCAACCATGGCGCGCGGCAAGGTATCGACCCCGAATTCGGCCGCGGCTGGTCGCCCTACAACCGCTATCAGGGTGACCCGAACCGCACGCCCAACCCTAATGTTGCCCCAATCGAGCAGGGACCGTTCCACGCCATCGAAGTCATCCCGGGAAGCTTTGGCAGCTTCGCTGGCCTGGCAACAGATGAGCGGGCACGCGTTCTTAAATCTGATGGCTCACCAATCCTCGGCTTGTTCGCCGCCGGCGCCGACGCCGCCAGCATCATGGCCGGCTTCTATCCGGCCGGCGGTATAAATCTTGGCCCCGCCATGGTGCTGGGTTACGTCGCAGCAAGGCAGTGCGCGGGTGAGTAGTGCTGGAGCCGGATTGGTCCGGTGCGGAATGTCGGCAACGTGCCTACTGATAACGGAAGCTGCCGTTCCGGACTGTCCAACGAAGCAGTCACAAAAGTGATCGCCCTTCCTATCCTTGGCTCGCTGGCTTGCGTCCCCGCCACCTTGGAGCACCCTCTGTTACTAGCCCAAAGGCAAATGATAGTTCTTCGAGGTATCGCAGTTCCCAAAGCATTCGACTGCGCCTGGCCTTCGCTTCGCACGTCTCTCGCCCGTGCCTATGTCCCGGATGCTCAGCGCCTCGCGTGACGGTGTCTGATCGCCGCGCGCCGTGATAACGGCAGGTGCGACAGCCATAGGCTGCTGGGTTACGGCAGCGGTCACCGCGCGCCTTACACTTCGCTGTGCAGCGCGGCGTTTTGCCTGAAGCGATGTTCGGCAGGGGCATACGTTTTCTTACATTACATCAGCTGAGGCGCGCGCCAGTCGGGTACTGGAAAAATTGCGCGCTGACCTCATCGAAGCGTCCATGATGCTCAAGCGGCGCATGTTGCGAATGTTGAGCACCTTGATCATCTTGAACACCTTCCCGCCAATTTGGCCTTCAAGACACTCAAGATGATCAACATGCTCAAGATCATCATGGCAGACCAGATGAGCATCTTGCCCACCAGTCACGGTAAACGCTCATCAGCATAGCGCTGTGCCGCCTTAGCTTCACGGAAGCAGCGCTCCGGTACCCAGTTGATCTTCCAGCTGCCGCACGACGATTGGGTCACCTTAATTTCACCGCTCTGCGACTTACGCGTGTACCCCTTGCGGTCATCACCAAACCAGCGCCGTTCCACTGGGTGAAAAGTCAGATTACCGTTCCCTGCCTCCCACGCATCAACAGCTTCCATCGCATCGCGCGCATCAAAGAAGATGTCATCCAACACGCGATCATCAACGGCCGCGCGCCAGAAAAGCGTCTGTTCGAATACTTTGGCTACGGCGCCACCATCCACAACACGCGTGTACTCGCCGTCGCCCGGCTCCTTCCAATTAGCCATTGAAGATACTCCCGAGCTTCCAGGTCCAGCTGTGGCCTTCCTTGGTAGCCTTAATCCCCAGCTCCATTTTGGCGCGGTTCAACGATGCAATGCTGATGCCCGCGCCCTTCGCTGCGTTCTGAATATCAACTACAGGCTGAGCGCCCTCTTCCAGCTGCTTACGCAGAAAGTCTTTAGCTTCATCTAAGGCGCTGGTGCCCTTTGGCTTGGGCGGGTTAAGCAATTCGTTCGCAGAGCGGTCGCTCGTGCCGAGCCACTCAATGTACGGCGCCTTGATTGCGCCAACAGGATAATGGAGCAGCGTCTCGACCACGCGGTACTCAAAGCCAAGACGGTCGTTGCCGAGGTTGTTCTTAGCCGGCAGCATGAAGCGCTGACGGGTGCTGACATCTTCTGCGACCAGAAAGGCAGCACGAGGCGCAGCAATCCAGGCAGTTGATCCGCCGAACCGCTGCTGGGCGCCACCGTCGCTACGCTTATTAAGGTGCACCACTAACAGGACTAGCGCACCAGTATCCTGCGCGAGCTGTGACAGCGGCGCCAGCACCCGGCGAACATCCGATTCCTTGTGCGCGTCCACCTTCGCGCCAAGGTAGGCCGATGGCGGGTCGATGATAATCAGGCGGACATCGCCGATTTCCTGTGCCCGAGCGCGAAGTGCCCCCACGTCAGTATCAAGCTGGAACAAGTCAGCCTGATGACCATCGCGGGCTACGCCCTGTACAATGTGAACTTTGTGGATGTCCGCCCCGGCTGCATCGAGCCGGGGACGGATTGTGCGTGCGGCGTCATCTTCATTGGCGAGGATGATAACACTACCAGTGATCAGCGACTTAGACATCGGGGAGGCCCTTCCCGGTCGTCACCGCAGCTGCGAGCTTGATAGCGATCTGCGACTTGCCCATGCCGGGCTGGCCACCGACAACCACGAGCATACCCATCGGGATTGCACCTTCAATCAGCCACTCGACCGGCTCCGGCTCGATGTCCGAGGCACGCTGGGTCATGAGGCCTTTAGTGGTGATAGTAGTTACAGACGGCGCTTGGTGGTTCTGGCGGAACTCAAGCTTCTCGAACTGCTCGGGCACCTTAGGGATCTGGCCCACATAACCTGCCACACGCGCGTGATGAACCAGCGTGCCAAAGCCCACAGGCTTGTCGCGGTTAGGATCATAGCTGTCCCAGACCGTATTAAAAGCTACCTCGTCCCAGTCAGCGCCCATAGCGCTCCAGTTGTGCGCAATGGTCTCAGCTTCAGAAAGGCCAGAGGCAGCCACTGCCCAGCAGATGTTGCGCCAGGTATCGTAATCGCAATCAGGGTCAATTACGCCCAGCATCGATTTGACCAGTGCAACGTTGACAGGAGTGTCGGGGATGCCAGCAGGCAGATCCTTAGTCGGCTTCGCAGGCGGGGACGGCAACTTCGACAATGCGACTTTGATGGCGGTATGGAAGGCCTCAAGATCAGTGTAACCTGCCTTCACCTCGCGCAGACCGGTTGCGACAGGATTGTCCGGGTCGCGGAAGTTGTGGGTGCCGGGCACCCGGAGAATGCGCGCCGCATCAGCGGTGATGGGGTCCGCGCCAAGGTTCATACGCTTGGCCAGCTCCTGAAAATCATCTGCAACAGGCTGCCAGGCGGCCTTATTGATAGGCGAGGGCAGTACCCAGAAGGCCTGCATCCCGTGACCAGTCATGTGGACGAAGTTGGGCTTCGGCAGATCTGCGTTGGCGACGAAGGTCTTGATCCCTGCCTGCGCCTCGCCAGGCGTACCATACGGCCCTTTGCCGTGAGCATCTACATCGAGCCAGAACGACTTCAGATACAGAGCGCTTTGGGCTTCGCGGCGCGCACCGGGACCGAACGTAGCCATGCTGGCCCAGATGTTCGCCTGGTCGACGTTAGCGGCAATCAGCTTGATTGCCACTTGGTCCGTTGCGAACGCCTGCTGCTTGAAAGCT
The DNA here is from genome assembly GCA_039806045.1 of Pseudomonadota bacterium. Taxonomy (GTDB): domain Bacteria; phylum Pseudomonadota; class Gammaproteobacteria; order Burkholderiales; family Burkholderiaceae_D; genus Pernthalerella. Next base: position 2,128 of record JBDKLN010000006.1, on the reverse strand, counting down.
CCGCCGGGGGACAGCCACCCGATGAACCCGGGGCCAGTGCGAAGGTCGCTCAGGAAAAGCTGCTGCTGGTTGAGCGCGGTCATTACGCTGCCTCCCCGTTAATAAGGGTATGCAGGCTTTCCGCAGGGATGAGCCTGCGACCGCCAACGCGGGTGGCCTTGAGGCGCCCGGAGTTGATGTGCGTGTAGATGGTAGTCTTGCCAAGGCCGGAGGCAGCGCAGGCCTCGCGGATACTGAAGGCGAATTTAGGCTGTGATACGTCAATCATGCGACAAACCCTTTAAGCGTTCGGGATCGAACGAATCGGGTCTGCCTGAGTCGTTTTCGGCTTAGCCGGGTTAGCCCGATACGCGGTTGCGGGCGTCCGTCACTCGGCTCGCTAGGTTCTTGATCTGCATCGTGGCTTGGTCTTGGGTGTTGCGGATTTCTCCATCAGCTATGACGATGCCATCCATGAGTGCGAGTTCTTCGAGCACCGCCTTTGTTGTGATCGTAGGGTCATCCACAACGATATCGTTGATCAGTTTGGTAATGCTGTCGTAGCGGCGAGGACGCGGAGATTTGGCTCGTTTGGCCTGCATGATACTCTGCTGCTCTATAGCTTGTCGGAAGTGACGCATGGCACTGCCTGGATCTACGGCCAGCCGCTTGAATATACTCTCCGCGAAGTAGTGCTCCGGACCAAGTTCGGTCTGGCTGTAAAGGCAGTCAAGCGTTTGCCTATCTACTTCATCTTGCTTGGGGTCTGAAGGCCGAACACCATGGCGTAAACGTTCGCTCTGCAGAATTAGATCTAGAAACGCCTGGCCCAATTCCTCGTCGGTTTCTGTGCTTGGCGCATCCCGCAGGAACTTTTCCATTAGGTGTTGTTGCACTTCCTTGAATGACAGTTCCTCCATGTTACTTCGCCTCCCGCTTGGGGAACTTAACTATATCTGCCCCCTTCCGCAGCTGATCAAGGTAGTCACTCCACCACTGCGCCATTTCAACCCGCTCCTGCCAGTGTGCACCGCGATGATAAGCCGCGCGGACCTTGTCCTTGTCCCCGTGCGCAAGTGCCCGCTCGATCGCATCAGGGTTCCACTTGCCGCTCTCGTTAAGCAGCGTCGATGCCATGGCCCGAAATCCGTGGGCGGTCATCTCGTCCGATGCATATCCCAGCCGCCGCAGTGCCGCATTGATCGTATTCTCGCTCATAGGACGTGACCGGGTCCGCATCGACGGAAAGACATAGCCAGTCGGTCCAGTAACCGCCCGCACTTCACGCAGCACTGCTACTGCTTGGCTTGATAACGGCACGTGATGGGCTTTCCGCATCTTCATTTTTTCAGCGGGTATCACCCACAGAGCGCCGTCCAGATCAATCTCCGACCATTCCGCATGACGAAGCTCGCCAGGACGCACAAAGACGTGCGGGGCAAGCTGCAAGGCAAGCTTAGTAAGACCTTGCCCATCGTAACCATCGATTGCCCGCAGCAGCTCCCCAACCCGCTTCGCGTCGGTGATCGCACCGTAGTGGGTCACAGTGGGTGCAGTGAGCGCGCCTCGCAGATCGCGAGTAGGGTCGGAGGACAGCCTTGCCGTAGCAACAGCGTACCGGAAAACTGCGCTAGCCAGCTGTAAAGTGCGGCGGGCGCTTTCCAGGTTACCCTTACCTTCGATCTTACGGATCGCCGCGAGGACGTCAGGCGGCTCGATCTCGTTGATGGCCATCTTGCCGATGGACCTGTCGAGCAGCGACAGGAGGTATTCGCTGCGCTTTGCGGTAGCCGCTGACCAAGCCTTGTCACCGTCCCGCTTGCGCTTGTCGCAGAACTCCGCCGCAATGGCGGTGAAGGTATTGTCAGCCTGCACCCGGGAGCGGATCTTATCACGCTGCTTCTCACGCGCCGGGTCCTTACCACCAGCAATCAGTTCGCGGGCATCATCCCGCCGTTTGCGCGCTTCTGCGAGGCTGACTTCAGGATAGGTCCCAATCCCGAGCTTCTTCTCCCGGCCATCCACACGGTACTTCAAGCGCCAGAGCTTACCGCCCGACGGCTGGACCAACAGGAACAGTCCACCAGTATCGCCCATTTTATAAGGCTTCGTTCGCGCCTTCGCGTTCTTTATCGCTACGTCCGTTAGA
>JBDKLN010000005.1:0-17137 GCA_039806045.1 Pseudomonadota bacterium | reverse complement strand
GAAAACTCCGAGGGCGCGCGCACCACGCCGTCCATCATTGCGTATCAGGAAGACGGCGAGATCCTGGTCGGCGCGCCGGCCAAGCGCCAGGCCGTCACCAACCCGAAGAACACGCTGTTCGCCGTCAAACGACTGATCGGCCGCAAGTTCGAAGAGAAAGAAGTACAGAAGGACATCAGCCTGATGCCCTACGAAATCACCAAGGCCGACAATGGCGACGCCTGGGTCGGCGTGCGCGACAAGAAGCTGGCACCGCCGCAAATCTCGGCTGAAGTGCTGCGCAAGATGAAGAAGACCGCCGAAGACTACCTCGGCGAAGAAGTGACCGAGGCCGTCATCACCGTGCCGGCGTACTTCAACGACGCGCAGCGCCAGGCGACCAAGGACGCCGGCCGCATCGCCGGCCTCGACGTGAAGCGCATCATCAACGAGCCGACCGCAGCGGCACTGGCCTTCGGCCTCGACAAGGCCGGCAAGGGCGACCGCAAGATCGCCGTGTATGACCTCGGCGGCGGCACTTTCGACATTTCGATCATCGAGATCGCGGACGTCGACGGCGAAATGCAGTTCGAAGTACTGTCGACCAATGGCGACACCTTCCTCGGCGGTGAAGACTTCGACCAGCGCATGATCGATTACATCATCGAAGAGTTCAAGAAGATCAACGGCGTCGACCTGTCGAAAGATCCGATCGCGCTGCAGCGTATCAAGGCCTCGGCCGAGCGCGCCAAGATCGAGCTGTCCTCGTCGCAGCAGACCGAAATCAACGAGCCGTACATCGCGATGGCCAATGGCGCGCCGATGCACCTGAACCTGAAGATCACCCGCGCCAAGCTCGAATCGCTGGTCGAGGAACTGATCAACAAGACCATCGAGCCGTGCCGCACCGCGATCCACGACGCCGGCGTGAAAGTGTCCGACATCGACGACATCATCCTGGTCGGCGGCATGACCCGCATGCCGAAGGTGCAGGAGAAGGTCAAGGAGTTCTTCGGCAAGGAGCCGCGCAAGGACGTCAACCCGGACGAAGCCGTGGCCGTCGGTGCCGCGATCCAGGGCTCGGTGCTGTCGGGTGACCGCAAGGATCTGCTGCTGCTCGACGTGACCCCGCTGTCGCTGGGCATCGAGACGCTGGGCGGCGTGATGACCAAGATGATCAAGAAGAACACCACGATCCCGACCAAGTTCAGCCAGGTGTTCTCGACCGCCGAGGACAACCAGCCGGCGGTGACGATCAAGGTGTTCCAGGGCGAGCGTGAAATGGCCTCCGGTAACAAGGGCCTGGGCGAGTTCAACCTTGAAGGCATCCCGCCGTCGTCGCGCGGCACGCCGCAGATCGAAGTCACCTTCGACATCGACGCCAACGGCATCCTGCACGTCGGCGCGAAAGACAAGGCCACCGGCAAGGAAAACAAGATCACCATCAAGGCCAACTCGGGCCTGACCGAGGATGAAATCCAGCGCATGGTGCGTGACGCGGAAGCCAATGCGGCCGAGGATGCGCGCCTGAAGGAGCTGGCCGAGGCGCACAACCAGGGCGACGCGCTGGTGCACTCGACCCGCAAGGCACTGGGCGAACACGGCGACAAGCTCGAGGCCGGCGAGAAGGAAAAGATCGAAGCCGCGATCAAGGACCTCGAAGAAGCGCTGAAGGGCACCGACAAGGCCGCCATCGACGCCAAGGTTGAAGCGTTGTCGACGGCCGCGCAGAAGCTCGGCGAGAAGATGTACGCCGACATGCAGGCCCAGCAGGCAGCGGCCGGTGCGGCCGGCGGTGCCGCTGGTGCCGGCGCAGCCCCGGGTGCTGATCACGGGGCGTCAGCCAAGCCGGCCGAAGACGATGTGGTCGATGCCGACTTCAAGGAAGTGAAGGACAAATAAGACAGGCTGAGCGGCAGCGCCGCGCGGCATTCACCGGGCCGGGGCGGCGTTTTCCCTCCTGCCCGGTTTTTTGCTTGATGGGCTGGCCCGTCCGGCATTCAGCAGTGAGCTTCAGGACACCCGAAGATGGCAAAGCGAGATTTTTACGAAATACTCGGCGTAGCGAAGAACGCCTCGGATGACGAGATCAAAAAGGCGTATCGCAAGCTGGCGATGAAATACCATCCGGACCGCAATCCGGATAGCAAGCAGGCCGAGGACAAATTCAAGGAGGCCAAGGAAGCCTACGAGATGCTGTCAGACGCGCAGAAGCGTGAGGCCTACGATCGCTTCGGCCATGCGGGCGTCGACCCGAACATGGGTGGTGGCGGCGGTGGTGGCTTCACTGCCGGCGGTTTCGGCGATGCATTCGGCGACATCTTCGGCGACATTTTCGGTGGTGGCGGCGGCGCGCGCCAGCGCGGCGGTCCGCAGGTCTATCGTGGTGCGGACTTGCGCTACAACCTCGACATTTCGCTCGAGCAGGCCGCGCATGGTTTCGACACCACGATACGCGTGCCGTCCTGGGACGAGTGCGACACCTGTCATGGTTCGGGCGCCAAGCCCGGCACCGCGCCGACGACTTGCGGCACCTGCGGCGGTCATGGCCAGGTGCGCATGCAGCAGGGCTTCTTCAGCATCCAGCAAACCTGCCCGAAGTGCCACGGCACCGGCAAGGTGATTCCCGACCCCTGCGTCACGTGCGGCGGCTCGGGCCGCACCAAGCGTAACAAGACACTGGAAGTGAAGATCCCGGCCGGCATCGACGATGGCATGCGCATCCGCTCGACTGGCAATGGCGAGCCCGGCATGAATGGCGGGCCGCCGGGCGACCTGTATGTCGAGATCCACATCCAGCAGCACGCAGTGTTCCAGCGCGACGGCGACGACCTGCATTGCGAAATGCCGATCTCGTTCGCGAAGGCGGCACTGGGCGGCGAGATCGAAGTGCCGACCTTGTCGGGCAAGGTGTCGTTTAGCGTGCCCGAGGGTACGCAGACCGGCAAGACCTTCCGCCTGCGCGGCAAAGGCATCAAGGGCGTGCGTTCAGGTTTCCCCGGCGACCTGTTCTGCCATGTGCTGGTTGAAACGCCGGTCAAGCTCACCGAAAAGCAGAAAGACCTGTTACGCGAATTCGAGACCCTGACCGTGGCCGGCGGCGCCAAGCACAGCCCGCAGAGCAAGTCATGGATGGACAAAGTGAAGGAATTCTTCGAATAAGCAGCAGCGCGTGTCCCGGTCGATAAGACGGTGCATGCTGCCGTCGCGCCGGGTCCGCCATTTTCCGTAACACTGCGTCGTTCGGCGCAAGACAAACGCCGGCCTTTGTGCCGGCGTCTTTTTTTGATCGATATACGGATTGGCAATTCGTTTTTATTGCCGCTTCTTGCCGATGATTCATAAAGCATTGTGATTTTTGCTTGTCATCGAGGTCGCGCGACAGCGGCAGATAGAATTTTTTCACTATCCCTTCTGCCGTAGGTTCGGTGCCGGCTGCGCAATGGAGCCAGGCGATGTGCCTGCGCCCGGCCATGTCCCTGTCTGCCCTGTTGAAAAGAATCTATGACCCCATCCATGCTTATTTTCATGGCAGGGGCAACAGCGAACTGGAGCAGTCCGTCGTGCGCATCATCATTGGCAGCCTGCTGCTGATTTATTTCAGCTTCCTGGGGCAGGACAGGCTCGACCTGACGCCCAGCCTGCATTTCGATCTGTTGCTGGCCAACGGACTATTCCTCGGGCTGTCGATTCTGATTGCCTTGTCGCTATTGGTATCACCCGGCAAGAGCGTATTGCGGCGCGTGACCGCCATCCTGCTGGATACCTGCAGCCTCACCTACATATTCCTGATCGGCGACAGTCATGTCGCACCCCTGTATTTCTTGTACCTGTGGATTATCGTCGGCTACGGTTTTCGCTTTGGCCAACGCTACCTGATCGTATCCCTGCTCGCGTCGCTGGCCGGTTTCGGGCTGGTCATCAGTTGCGTACCTTATTGGCGAGAAGAGCAAAGCATCGCCATCGGCCTGTGGTTAGGCACGCTACTGGTGTCCCTGTATTTCAATATGCTGATTGGCCGTCTGTACAAGGCACTGGACCAGGCTGAGATCGCGAATATAGCGAAGCGCCAGTTCATTTGTTCGGTCAGTCATGAATTGCGGACACCGCTCAACGCCATCATTGGCATGATCGATCTGATGAAAAGCACCCGTATCGACCGTGAGCAAGCTGAAATGCTCGACAGCATGATTACGACGTCGCAGCTAATGATGTCGCAAGTCGAAGATGTGCTGGATTTCTCCAAGATAGAAGCCGGCAAGATGTCGGTCGAGCATATTGATTTCGATCTGTACCGGCTGGTGCGCGGCATGCTGTCCGTATTCCGCTATCGGATCGATCCGATGGCGATTGCCTTGCATTGCCATGTCGATGCACGGATCCCTGTCATGTTGAACGGCGACCCGCATCATTTGCGACAAATCCTTGTCAACTTGCTGGGAAATTCGGTGAAGTTCACCGAGCAAGGGAAAATTTTGCTGCGTGTCGAACAGTTGGATTCAACTAGCGATGGCGTGCTGTTGCGATTTTCTGTCACGGACACCGGCATCGGCATACCGTCAAGCAAGCACGACCGCATTTTCGACAGCTTTACACAGGCCGAGGAGTCGACCACGCGTCGCTATGGCGGCACCGGCCTCGGCACCACCATCTGCAAACAACTGGTGGAACTGATGGGGGGCGAGATTGGATTCGCCAGCGAGAAGGGCGAGGGCAGCGAGTTCTGGTTCGTGGTCAATTTGCAGCTGGCATCGGCCGAAAGTCCGCCGCCGAAAGTGCCACTTGGCGTACGTAGCCTCGTGGTTGGCGCAGATGGCGCCGCCGCGCCGCAGCTCGCGTTGCTGGCGGACACGCTATCGGCGCTCAGTGGCTTACCGGTGCCGATCATGTCCGGAATTCCGGAGGCGTGCGAGGCGCTCGAGCAAGCCAGCCTGAAAGCCAGGCCGGTTGATCTGGTTATCGTCGCCGTTCCTGAACTGATGCAATGGCCCATGCATGACATGGAAATAAGACTGGCCGGGATGGCAGCAAAACTTGCTGGCGCTGCGGGCGGTGCGCCGTTGCTGGCAGTGTTGCAGGCACCGGTGGGTGTCACCCGTGGCTGGTTGAATGGCATCGCCGGCAATGCAGGCTGGTTTTCAGTATTGCATGACGGTGAATTGCCCGACTGTCTGCTCCGGCTGCTACAAGCGGCAGCGCGGCTGACCGCCGATGAGGCGGGCACTGGCGGGAAGGCTGCCGAGGTCGCTCCGATCTCGCTCGGCATGAATAGTTCGGACAATTGCCGTGACACCGATATTTTCCAGGTGCTGGTCGCTGAAGACAATGCGACCAACCGTAAGGTCATACAAAAAATTCTGGAGAGAGCCGGCCACCACTGCTTCCTTGCACGAGATGGCGAAGAAGCACTGAATCTGATCGACAAACGCGAATTCGATGCCCTGATACTTGACATGAACATGCCGGGAATGACCGGTACGGATGTCGCTCGAATATATCGCCTGATGCGTGGAGAGAAAATGCGCATGCCGATCATTATGTTCTCAGCCGATGCAACGCCTGAGGCACATGACGAAAGTTTCGAAGCCGGCGCGGATGATTTTTTGTCCAAACCAATCCAGGTCGAATTGCTGCTGGCGACCCTGTCGCGACTGGTCAAGCGATTTCGGGCAGGGGATCTTCCGAAAAGCACCCGGTTCAATGCGGAGCACGCTGCCAGCCTCTCTCGCTCACATGCCAGCCAGCCAGTGTTGGATAGCCAATGCCTGGCAAATCTGGAGGGGGTAAGCAATGACCCGAAATTCCTCGATGACCTGATCGTCGAATTCATCACTGAAAATCAGCGCATGATCGACCGCTTGGAAATCGCACTGAATCAACAGGAGTGGGACCGGGTCAAGGACATCTTGCATGCGATGCGGGGTTCAGCCCTCAGCGTGGGCGCGGTATCGATGAAAGCACTATGCCGTCAAATAGAAAAATTGAATCCTTCCGAGATGAAGATGCAAGCGCCTGCCATCATGTTCGAAGTCAGGCAAATCTATCGACGCCTTTGCCAGGCACTGGAGCAGTATCGGAAACAGCGAGACAGTGCTTCCCAGAGCCTCCCGCCCGGCGCGTCCCTGCGATTGTGAAAGGAGATGTAATCATGACTTTTTCGGGTGATTTGGTGACCCTGACCGATGACTATCTGCAGGCTATTGAAGCCAGTCCGGTGATGCAAGCAATGCTGACCGGGCAGGTAAGCCGGCAAGGGTATATCGACTTCCTGGTGCGACTATATCCGGTCGTATCGAATTTCTGTCCGATGATGTCGGCCACCCTCGGAGTCTGTGCTGATCGTTTGCCCGAGTTGCGTCGCTTCTTGCACCAGCATATTCAGGAAGAGCGTGGGCACGAACATATGGTGCTGAATGATTTGCGGGCGCTCGGCATGGCTGATGTCGATTCGGTGCCGCAACGGCGACCGGCGCTGCCAGCACAAGCGATAATCGCCTTCAACTATCATGGCATCAGGGCCGAGCATCCGGGTTGTGTGCTGGGCATGATTTATGTGCTGGAGATCTTGTCATCACTGTACGCCGGCAAGGTCGCGCTGGCGGTATCGCGAACGCTGGGATTGGCGATGTCGTCAGGATTCAGTTTCCTTGATTCCCATGCGACGCTGGATGAAGATCATATGGCTAGCCTGCGCAAGCTGTTACAGCTTGAGGAATGTGCCGAATCTCAATCGTGCATTCTGAACAGCATTGGCATGAATTTTTATCTTTTCAAAGAATTACTGGAATATGGGGTCGGCACCCATTCCGGGGCTACAAGCCAACCGCAATTTGAACTTCCTCAAATCGCCGATGCGGACAAGGCGCAAAAACCCTTGCCCCAGTCAGCTGGATGCCCAGAGTAGCGCTTGCCAGATGCTTGATTTGAAAGGGCGAGAGGGCGCGCTGAGTCGCGCCCTCTCGCCGGCTTCGCCATCTTATCGATGGCTGGCAGGATCATCAGGTGCGTGATCCGGGTGGGCTAGCCTGCATATCGGTGCTCACGAAACGCGGCCGGAAGCCTTGAGCAGCTTGAAAGCGCTTCCCTTGTTCGAATTGTTGTGAGCGAACCAGACGCGCAATGATATGCATGTCCGCGTCGTCCAGCCGGAGCACTGCATCGACCCACAGATTAGCGATGTTCATGAGCTCGTCACGGCTGACAGGATTCACATAATGACGGCATTGGTAGATCGAACGGATGGCATTCAATCGCCTGCCACGCTTGCTGATGAAATCGTTGACGGCTTTTTCGCCTTCGCCACGTGCTGCGAGGATGTCGATGACACCCATTCGGTGCAATTCTTCAGCCTGATAAATGTTCCCTGACATCATAATTTTTTCAGCCAGCCTTGTTCCCACGCGGCGGGACAGAAGGCTGTATGCGCCCATGCCAGGGAATAAATTGAATATCACCTCGGGCAGCCCCATGCGCGAGCCTTGCTCGGCAATGATCACATTGCTCGATAATGCAAATTCGAGTCCGCCACCCATTGCATCCCCCTGAACCAGCGAAATCGTGACCAGTGGCGCATTAAAATTCATCACGCGCATGTATATGATGTTCACGCACAGTTGCGCATAATGCTCCAAGGCCTTTCGATTACGCTCGCGGATCAGTGTCAGGAAAAAAGCCAGATCGCCTCCCAAATTAAAAGCGGTCGGGTGACGTGATGCAATGACCGAGTAATGCACCGGATGCCATTCTCCGTCATGCATTACTTCACCATGATTGGCCTGAAGCTGCTGAAAGCTGTGGTGAAATTCCTCCACCATGTTTTGGTTGCAGCAAGGTACGCCCAGCGGTTTTGCGACCGTCCACAGGATTTTTTTGGCCGGGTCGTAATCAACATCGGTCTGCTGATAATGGCGCGTGCCATTGCACTTTATGACGGGTGGCGCAGACGGGCCATCGGCATGGTTGCGAACGCGGGTATCGACAGGTTCAATGGTGGCATCTTCTGCAGTGATCAGCATGGTGTTCTCCTTCAGTCCGTTAGAGGGGCGCTTCGTAGGGGATTGAATCGGGAGAGCGATGGTTCGTCAGAAAAATTTCGGCACTGAAGTTGACTTCTGTGATGGCTCCCGATGATGCGGCTTGTGATTGCTCAATGTATTCAAGGCCGCTGTCAGTCTAAAAATTTTGCGATAAGTAACTAAAATTATTAGTGCAAACTGGTGGTGCGCTAACCTTTCTTGCGACTGTGATAGATGTTATTCGGAAGGTGTTCGCGAGTGACGGCTGAAGCCAATCACTGCCTTGCCGAAACACTTCGGTTGACTGGCCGCGCCCTGCAAGCAGGCAATGCCTGCGGTAAAATGATGGCTGCCACTTGCATGGAGTCTGAAGTCGCATGAGCAAATTCGACAGGGCACTGCGCCAGCTGGTCGCCAACAACCAGAAATGGGCGGCCGAGATGGTGGCCTCCGATCCTGATTTCTTCAAGAAGCTGGTTTCCCAGCAAACCCCCGAATTCCTGTGGATAGGTTGTTCCGACAGCCGGGTCCCTGCCAATGAAATCGTCGGCATGCAGCCTGGCGAACTGTTCGTGCACCGCAATGTCGCCAACGTCGTTGTCCATACCGATCTCAACAGTTTGTCGGTGCTACAGTTCGCCATCGATGTGCTGGGCATCAAACATGTGATCGTCGTCGGTCACTACGGATGTTCGGGTGTGCACGCCGCGATGGAGCGCCGTCGCGTCGGCCTGGCTGACAACTGGCTGCGCCATGTGCAGGACGTGCACATCAAGCACGCGGAATTCCTGCCGGATTCATTGCCACCGAAAGTGCGCGGCGACCGCTTGTGCGAGCTCAACGTGATCGAGCAAGTGATCAACGTTTGCCAGACCACGATCGTGCAGGATGCGTGGGAACGTGGCCAGGACCTGACCATCCATAGCTGGGTCTACAGCCTAGAAAACGGCCTTGTGAACGACCTGGGGCTTGCCGTCAGTGATTTTGATTCGCTGGCGCCGCAGCTGGAGGACGTGTTCAAGCGCTACAAGGCACTGGTTGCGGCCGAATCGAAGTAAGCGGCCTGCCTGTTGCCGTTGAGCGCGGCACGCAACAAAAAAGCCCGGACAGCTTGCTGCCGGGCTTTTTCACCGACGAGTCGATTCGGTGCCGAAAACAGTCGGGCCTTCGCGACAGCTTAGAAGCTGTGTTCCGGTCCCGGGAAGGTGGCAGCCTTCACTTCTCGCACGTAAGCGGCGATTGCCCCCGCAATGCTGCCTTGCCCATCCATGAAATTTTTCACGAACTTCGGGCGATGGCCAGGGTAGGCGCCCAGCATGTCGTGCATGACCAGCACCTGACCCGAGCAATCGACGCCACCACCAATGCCGATGGTGGGTATCGACAGCATCTGCGTGACTTCGGCCGCCAGCGCAGCCGGTATCGCTTCCAGTACGATCATCGCAGCACCGGCAGCTTGCAGCGCCAGCGCATCGGCCTTCAGTTGGTCAGCTGCGGTCGCGGTCTTGCCCTGGACCTTGAAGCCGCCCAGCTGGTGCACTGACTGCGGCGTCAGACCGAGGTGGCCGCAAACAGGAATGCCGCGCTCGACCAGCAGCTGTACGGTCGGAGTCAGCCAGCTGCCGCCTTCGACCTTCACCATTTCTGCGCCCGCACGCATCAGTACCGCGGCATGGTCATGCGCCTGCTGCGGTGTCGCATAGGTGCCGAAGGGCATGTCGCCGATCACCAGCGCGCTCTTCACGCCGCGCGCGACACAGGCCGTGTGGTAGGCCACGTCCGCGAGCGTGACGGGCAGCGTCGTGCCATGCCCTTGCACCACCATGCCGAGCGAATCGCCGACCAGCAGGGTATCGACACCGGCCTGGTCCATCAGGGCTGCAAAGCTGGCGTCATATGCCGTCAGCATCGTGATCTTGTCACTGGCGGCCCGCATCTGTGCCAGCGTCGCGATGGTGACTTTCTTGCGTGCGGCGCCGTCCTTGGCGCCCGGTTGGCTGCTCATGGTCTTCCTTATGGGTGGGTCAAGGCAGGGGGTGGGGCGGCAGAGGCTTACTCGCCGCGATTGAAGAATTCACGCTTGCCGCGCATGCCGGCAATGCGCTGCATCAGCAGCGCGAAATCGTCGCTGCGTTCGATCGGGTTCAGGTGCTCGGCATTCACCATCAGCAGCGGCGCGGCATCGTAATGGTGGAAGAAGCGGCTGTAGCCTTCGCACAAACGCTGCAGGTAAGTCTCGGAGATGCCGCTTTCGGACGGCACGCCGCGGCGACGGATGCGCTCGGCCAGCGTGGCGGGCGAGGCCTGCAGGTAGATCACCAGGTCAGGCCGTGGCGCGGACTGGCTGAAGTGCTCGAACATCTGGTGGTACAGGTTGAGCTCGTCATCGGCCAGCGTTAGTGCGGCGAAGATCGGGTCTTTGTCGATCAGGAAGTCGGATACCACCGGCGCCGAGAACAGGTCGCCCTGCGTCAGGTCACGCAGCTGGTTCATGCGCTGGAACAGGAAGAACATCTGCGTCGGTAGCGCATAGCGGGCCGAGTCGCGGTAGAAGCGCTCGAGGAAAGGGTTTTCCTGCGGCTGCTCCATCAGCGATTGCGCGCCTGTCTGGGCCGCGATGCGCCGCGCCAGGCTGGTCTTGCCGACGCCGATCGGGCCTTCGACGACGATGTACTTGTATTTTTCCAGACTCATGGGCGTGGATGATACGTGATTGCGTTGACAGTTCAACCAGAAACGCAGCGCCCGGCCCCGGCACGGGTCCGGGCTTCAGCCCGTCTGATGGCTTTTGCCCACCCGGCGGATCTGCTGGTTGCGCACGGCCGGCAGGAAGTCGCTGGCCAACCCCTGGCCGGGCACCTGCAGGCCGGCTTCCAGCTCCAGCAGCGGCAGCAGCACGAAGGCACGCGCCATCATGCGTGGATGCGGCACCTCGAGCACAGCGTCGTGGATGATTTGTTCGCCATACAGCAGCAGGTCGAGGTCCAGCGTGCGCGGCGCGTTGCGGAAAGGCCGCTCGCGGCCGAAACGCGCCTCGATGCCTTGCAGGCCAGCCAGCAGTTCATGCGGGGACAGTGAAGTCTGCACGCGCGCGACCGCGTTGACGAAATCGTCGCCGCCGGCATCGACCGGCGCGCTCAAATAATACGAAGAGATGCCATCGACACGCGTGTGCGGCAAAGCGCGCAGCGCCTCCAGCGCATCGCGGATGGCTTGCAGCGGGTCGCCGAGATTGGCCCCCAGCCCGATGTAGGCAAGTGTTGCCGATGTGGCTGCCGTCATTCGGCGGTGCCGTCGGCCGGGCCCTTGCTGCGGCCGCGGCCGCCACGGCGACGACGGCGTTTGGCGGGCGCGGCGCTGTCATCGACGGTCTTCTTTGCCAGCAGGCGTTCGCGCTCCGAGCCATCGGCAGCGATGAAATCGGTCCACCAGTCGCCCAGCTCTTCGTCGAGCTCGCCGGATTCGCAGCGCAGCAGCAGGAAGTCGTAGCCGGCACGCATGCGCGGATGCTCGAGCAGCTTGTACGGCGACTTGCCGACGCGACGCTCGAAGCGCGGCTGCATCGCCCAGATGTCGCGCATGTCGGTCATGAAGCGTCGTTGCAGCGCCAGCTTTTCGGATTGCGTGTCGAGCACGTCGTCGGCCGCGAAATGCAGTGCCTGGATCGGCGCCTCGCCGGCCGCCTTGTACGCATTCCATTTTTCCAGCACCTGGTGCCACAGCAGCGCCGCGAACAGGAAGCCCGGCGATACCGGCTTGCCCTGGCGGATGCGCTCGTCGGTATTGGACAGTGCCAGCGTGACGAAGCGCTCGCCCAGCGGTTGCTCCAGCACCACGTCCAGCAGGGGTAGCAGGCCGTGATGCAGGCCTTCCTTGCGCAACTGCTGCAGGCAGGCCATGGCCTGGCCGCTCATCAGCAGCTTGAGCATCTCGTCGAAGACGCGCGCCGCCGGCACATTGTTGATCAGCGGCGCCATTACCTTGATCGGCGCGCGCGTCGGGCCGGCGATCGTGAAGCTGAGCTTGGCCGCGAAGCGCACCACGCGCAGCATGCGCACCGGGTCTTCGCGGTAGCGCGCCTCGGGCACGCCGATGATGCGCAGGGTCTTGTTGCGGATGTCCTTCATCCCGCCGTGGTAGTCGAGCACCTGCTCGCGCGCCGGGTCGTAGTACATGGCATTGATGGTGAAGTCGCGTCGCTCGGCATCTTCATGCTGCTCGCCGAAGGTGTTGTCGCGCAGGACGCGGCCGTGCTCGTCCTTCGGCGCCTCATTCGGCGAATTGCCGCGGAAGGTCGTGACCTCGATCAGCTCCTGCCCGAACATCACGTGCACGATCTGGAAGCGGCGGCCGATGATGAACGCGCGGCGGAACAGGCGCTTGACCTCTTCGGGCGTGGCGTCGGTGGCGACGTCGAAGTCCTTCGGGCGATGCCCCAGCACCAGGTCGCGCACGGCGCCGCCGACGATGAAGGCCTTGAAGCCGGCTTTCTGCAGCGTTTGCGTCACGCGCACCGCATTCGGGGATACGTCGTCCGGGTCGATGCCGTGGTCGGACGGACCGAGCACGAGCGGCTCGGTCGCCTTGCCGGCGCTGCCTTTGCGGCCTTGGCTGTCGTCGACGCCGAGGATCCGGCGGATGAATTTCTTGATCATTGCTTGTCCTGCTCAAACAGCTTCAGGATAGGCCAGCCATGCGCTTGCGCATGGGCGGCGAGGGTGGCGTTCGGGTTGGTTGCCACCGGATGGGTGACGGCCGACAGCAGCGGGATGTCGTTCTGCGAATCACTGTAGAAGGTGCTGCGTGCGAAGCTGTCCAGCGTCTTCCCTAGTGAAGCCAGCCATGCATGGGTATTGGTCACCTTGCCGGCGCCAAACGGCGGCGTGCCAACCAGCTTGCCGGTCACGGTGCCGTCGGCCAGGAATTCGGGCTCGGCGGCGATCAGGTGCTCGATGCCGAAGGCTTGCGCGATCGGGCCGGTCACGAAACGGTTGGTGGCCGTGATGATGCAGACCAGGTCGCCCGCCTCCTGGTGCTCGGCCACCAGCGCATGCGCTTCCTTGCGCATTGCCGGGCGGATCACTTCGTCCATGAACTGGCCGTGCCAGGCCGCCAGTTGCGACGCCGGGAAACGCGCCAGCGTGCCGAGCGCGAATTCGAGATATTCGACCGGGTTCAGCGTGCCGTTCTGGTATTGCTTGTAAAACTCAAGATTGCGTGCGGTGAAGGCCTCGGTGTCGACCGCACCCAGACGGCACAGGAATTGTCCCCATTCATAGTCGGAGTCGAGCGGCAGCAGCGTGTGGTCGAGGTCGAAAAGCGCGAGGTTCATTCGTCGTCTTGTCAGTGGGCGGCGGCGCTGTCGTTACCGGCGTCGGCCGGGTCGTCGAACAGGCCTTGCTGCAGCAATTCACGCAGCAAATGGGTCGTGATCGGCCGCTGGGTCTCCAGCGAGTAGCGATCCAGCGCATCGAGCATCGCCGACAGCGAGCGCATGTCGCGCCGGAAGTGGGTCAGCAGGTAGGGTAGCACGCCGGTCGACAAGGCCAGACCGCGCGCCTGCGCTGCTTGCGTCAGCGCGTCGATTTTTTCGTCATCCGTCAGGCCATGCACCTGATAGACCAGGCCCCAGCCGAGGCGGGTGCGCAAGTCTTCGCGCATCTCCAGCCGTGCCGGCGGCTTCTTCGCGGTGGCGACCAGCACACCTCCCAGTTCGCGCACTTCGTTGTACAGCGCGAACGCAGCATGCTGGCGCTGCTCGTCGAACTCGTCGCAATCGTCGAGCAGGTACAGGCGGCTCGCGGCCGCATGGCGAAAGCCGGCGGGTGGCGATTTTGCGTCGAGCAGCAGTGCCGTGCCCGTGGTCGCGAGTGCCGCGAGCAGGTGCGACTTGCCCGACCCGGGATCGCCCCACAAAGTCAGGAAACGCTGGTCCAGCGAAGTGGCATCACGGCTTGCGATGCGTCGGAGAAGGGCGGCCAGTTCCTGGTTTCTGCCGATGACAAAACTGTCCAGGGTTTGCGGCCGGGCCGCGCCCCAGTCGAGCAGCAACTGCCTCATGTTTGATTGTAAAAACTGCTGTTCAAATAATGTCGGCGCAGGTGGCCGAAACCGACCGAGAGTATAGCTGACGCCGGCAGCGCCAGCAGGATACCGACAAAGCCGAACAGCTGGCCGAAGGCCAGCAGCGCGAAGATCACGGTCAGCGGATGCAGGCCGATGCGCTCGCCGACCAAGCGCGGTGTCAGGTAAAAACTCTCGAGGAACTGGCCAATGCCGTAGACGATGGCAATGGCGATCAGCCCGTCCCAACCTTCGAATTGCAGGATGGCGGCAATGATGGCCAGCGTCAGCCCCAGCCCGAAGCCGATATAGGGGATGAAGACCAGCAGCCCGGTCAGCATGCCGACCGGCAGTGCGACGTCAAAGCCGGCCACGGTCAGCGCGACGGAGTAATACGTCGCCAGCAGCAGCATCACCAGCAGCTGGCCGCGCAGGTATTGCGCGAGCAGCACGTCGACTTCACGGGCCATCTCGGTCGCCTGCGCGATCCAGCGACGCGGAATGGTGTCGCCGATGCGCCTGAACAGCGGATGCCAGTCGACCAGCAGGTAGAACAGCACGATCGGGATCAGGAACAGCGTGGCGACCCATCCGACCAGCGCGCTGCCACCGACGCGCAGCCAGGTCAGCACGGCCGATCCGGCGCCGTCGCCGGCAGCCAGTTTGGCGGCCAGCGCCTTCTGCAGCGCGGGCAGGTCCAGCCGGCCGGCCAGTCCCATCTGGCGCAGCCAGGGGCCGATGGCGGCATCGATCTTGGCCAGCAGCGATGGCAGGCGCGAGCGCAGTACCGGCAGCTCGTCGGCCAGGATGGGCACCACGATCAGCGCGATCGCAGAGATGATCAGCCCCACCCCGATGATCGCGATCAGTACCGCCAGCGCGCGCGGCAGGCCGGCCGATGCCATCTTGTCCACCGCAGGATGGAGTACATAACCGATGATGGCGGCAGCCACGAACGGAGCCAGCACGGGGCCCAGCAGCACCAGCACCATCACGAACAGCAGGCCGACGGCGATCCACAGCCAGGTCTGGCGATTTTGAGGAGGGATGACGAGGCTCATGGTCGGGCAGTCTTGGCAGGGTGATTTGGTAAAATAACGAATTGACGCCTGCCCCGCCGCCTTGTCATTGGGGCAAGGCTGCATTTTACCGTTTCTCTTGTATAGCCCCGATTCCTCAGCGCCCGCCATGTCCTCCAATTCCCCGGTTTCCCTTTCCTATCGCGATGCAGGTGTCGATATCGACGCGGGCGATGCCCTCGTCGAAGCGATCAAGCCCTTTGCCAAGCGCACGATGCGCGATGGCGTGCTCGCAGGTATCGGCGGGTTTGGCGCGCTGTTCGAAGTCAGCAAGAAATACAAAGAGCCGGTGCTGGTGTCCGGCACCGATGGCGTCGGCACCAAGCTCAAGCTGGCTTTCCACTTGAATCGTCACGACACGGTCGGCATCGACCTGGTGGCGATGAGCGTCAACGACATCCTGGTGCAGGGTGCCGAGCCGTTGTTCTTCCTCGATTACTTCGCCTGCGGACGCCTCGACGTGGCTGCGGCGACCGACGTCATCAAGGGCATCGCGGCCGGCTGCGAGCAAGCCGGTTGCGCGCTGATTGGTGGCGAGACCGCCGAAATGCCGAGCATGTACCCGGATGGTGAATATGACCTGGCCGGTTTTGCGGTCGGCGCCGTTGAGAAGTCCAAGATCATCGACGGCCGCAAGATCCAGCCGGGCGACGTTGTGCTTGGCCTCGCATCGTCGGGTGCACATTCGAACGGCTATTCGCTGGTGCGCAAGATCCTCGACGTCGCCAAGCCCGACCTGAATGCCGATTTCCATGGACGTCCGCTGGCCGACGTGCTGCTGGCTCCGACCCGCATCTACGTCAAGCCGCTGCTGGCGCTGATGGAAAAGATGCCGGTCCACGGCATGGTCCACATCACCGGCGGTGGACTGGTCGAGAACATCCCGCGTGTGCTGCAACCGAACCTGACCGCAGTGCTGAAGCGCGACAGCTGGACCATGCCGCCGCTGTTTACCTGGCTGCAACAGCATGGCGGCGTGGCTGACGCCGAAATGCATCGTGTGTTCAACTGCGGTATCGGCATGACCGTGATCGTGTCGAAAGAAAACGCCGATGCGGCCGAAGCTGAACTGAAGCGCCTCGGTGAGACTGTTTATCGCATTGGCGCGATTCGCGAGCGTCAGGGTGACGAGCCCCAGACCATCGTCGAATAAAGTACGTGATGCAAACGAAAGGGCCGCTGATCAGCGGCCCTTTTTGTTTGCTGCATGATGCTTTCAAATCACTCTGAAGATTTCCCAGCGCGACGATCCTGACACGACAAACGGCTCCAGATCCTTGCTCCATTGAATATGCTCGGGAATCGTCGGAAGTTTGGCCCAGACCCGGTCGATTTCCGCGAGGTCGGCGACTTCCCATTCATGGATCACAGTCGCTTCACGCGCACCGATGGAACCGGTCAGCATGCGGCCGGAGATGATGCCAACCTTGGGCGCGACAGTCTGCTCCCATTCCTTCAACTTCTCGATCACTTTTTGCTTGTGCCCGAAACGGGCATCGATTTGCCACTTGGCGATCATCATGATTATGTCCCCCGGAAATTATTCATATTCTCGCGATCTGCGGATCGCTTCCCTAAGGTAGTGGGGGCAGGGCGGCGGGCGTTGATCTAGCTCTAACGACGATAAGGGAATTCGGGTGGCATGACGCCTATGGTGCACCGCAGGCCGGGGAATTTCTGGCGATCTCGTTGTCGTAGCACTCGCCGGTAAAGTGAAAGCCTTTGGCGAGCATGCACCGTTCAAATATGTAGAATCGGCGAGAACGGGCTTCACGCTCTGTTTCCCCTGGTTGACGCATCGCTTGGATTTCAATCTGGCCGAAATTGGGGCTGCTGATATGTCGCCCACCTCCGCACTCCTCTGAAGCCTGCAGTACATCGTCTTTGCTGGCGGTAGCTTTTTCCCATTTTTCGATATACGGTTTGGGATGGGCAAGCGTCTTATATGCATCGCCATGCACGACAAAGCACAAATATGGGCAACAGCCGCCCAGCATCAGA
>JBDKLN010000004.1:0-4523 GCA_039806045.1 Pseudomonadota bacterium | reverse complement strand
CGAGCGCGAGCGCTGCCCGTTTGCCGTCGTTGGCATCGCGACCGAAGAGCGCCAGTTGCGCGTGGTCGATCCCGAGCATGACAACTATCCGGTCGACATGCCGATGGATGTCCTGCTCGGCAAGCCGCCGAAGATGCACCGCGACGTCACCCGCATCGACAACAAAACAAATGCCATCGACCTGACCGGCATCGCGCTGGAAGAAGCCGCCGAGCGCGTGCTGAAGCTGCCGACGGTGGCCGACAAGTCCTTCCTCATCACCATCGGCGACCGCAGCGTCGGCGCGCACACGGTGCGCGACCAGATGGTGGGCCCGTGGCAAGTGCCGGTGGCCGATTGTGCAGTCACCACGATGAGCCATGTCGGCTACCTTGGCGAGGCGATGTCCATGGGCGAGCGCACGCCGCTGGCCGTCATCAATGCGCCGGCATCGGGCCGCATGGCCGTCGGCGAAGCGCTGACCAATATTGCCGGCGCATCGATCGCCGACATCATCGACATCAAACTGTCGGCCAACTGGATGGCGGCCTGCGGCCAGCCCGGCCAGGATGCGGCGCTGTTCGATACCGTCAAGGCGGTTGGCATGGAGCTGTGCCCGGCACTGGGCCTGTCGATCCCGGTCGGCAAGGATTCGCTGTCGATGCGCACCACCTGGCAGGATGACGAAGGCGCGAAGGCCGTCATGTCGCCGGTGTCGCTGATCGTGTCGGCCTTTACGCCGGTCGACGACGTACGCCGCACGCTGACGCCGCAACTGCGCAAGGACCTCGGCGATACCTCGCTGATCTTCATCGACCTCGGCCGTGGCAAGAACCGCATGGGCGCATCGGCGCTGGCGCAAGTAATGCAGCAGATCGGCGACAGCGTGCCGGACGTCGACAGCGCGGAGGACCTGAAGTCCTTCTTCAATGCGATGCAGCGCCTCAACCGTGAACAGAAAGTGCTCGCCTATCACGACCGTTCCGACGGCGGCCTGTATGCGACGCTGGCCGAGATGGCTTTCGCCGGCCGCGCCGGCGTGACCGTCAACCTCGACATCCTCGTGACCGAGGGCGAGCATGCGACCGACTGGGGCGATTCGAAGAACTGGGCCGGCCAGGTCGAGGCGCGACGCAATGACCTGACGCTGCGCGCGCTGTTCTCGGAAGAGCTGGGCGCGGTGCTGCAAGTGCGCGCCGACCAGAAATCCGACGTGATGAACGTGCTGCGCGAATTCGGCCTTGGTGCCTGCAGCCACATCATCGGCAAGCTGAACGATCGCGACGTGGTCGAGTTCACGCGCGACGCGAAAGTCATCTATCAGCAGCCGCGCTCGGCGCTGCAGCGCCTGTGGAGCGAGACCAGCTGGCGCATCGCGCGCCTGCGCGACAACCCGGCCTGCGTTGACCAGGAATACGAGCGTCTGCTGGACGTGAACGATCCGGGCATGACGCCCAAGCTCAGCTTCGATCCGTCGGAAGACGTCGCAGCGCCTTTCCTGAACTTGTCTGCGAAGCCAAAAGTGGCGATCCTGCGCGAGCAGGGCGTCAATTCGCATGTCGAGACGGCATACGTGATGCACAAGGCCGGCTTCGATGCGGTGGACGTGCACATGAGCGACCTGATCGCCGGCCGTAACTCGCTCGACGAGTTCCGCGGCTTGATCGCCGTCGGCGGCTTCTCGTATGGTGACGTGCTGGGCGCGGGCGAGGGCTGGTCGAAGACCATCCTGTTCAACCCGAAACTGTCGGACCAGTTCTCCGGTTTCTTCCAGCGTGGCGACACTTTCGCGCTGGGCATTTGCAACGGCTGCCAGATGATGTCCAGCCTCAAGCCCATCATCCCCGGCGCCGAGCACTGGCCGAAGTTCACGCGCAACAAGTCGGAACAATTCGAGGCACGCTTCGCGATGGTCGAAATATTGGAATCGCCGTCGATTTTCTTCAACGGCATGGCCGGCACGCAGACCCCGATCGTTGTCTCGCACGGCGAAGGTTATGCCAACTTTGCGCATACCGGCGACGAAGACAAGGTGCAGGGCGCGGTGCGCTTCATCGACAACTACGGACGGCCGACCGAGACCTATCCGTTCAACCCGAACGGCTCGCCGAATGGCCTGACCTCGGTCACCACTGCCGACGGCCGCTTCACGGTGATGATGCCGCACCCGGAACGCGTGTTCCGTACGGTGACGCATTCATGGCATCCGGAAGGCTGGGGCGAGGATTCGCCGTGGATGCGCATGTTCCGCAATGCGCGCAAGTGGGTGGGGTAAGTCCAAACGCGCAAAACAGGTCGAAGCCGTTTTCCTGATCCGATTCACGGTAGCTGCGGGCGGCAATCATTCCAACCAAATCCGGGAACCGCGTGCGGTTGGTATTTCTTCGAAGGACAGCGAGTACGCTGTCCTTTTTTCATTCTGGGTTGCAGCTTTAATTTTGCGAACCCGCGTACAGTAACCATGACAGCCCTACAGCGTGCATTTGACTGGACTCGTTTTGCTAAGGTGGCACTCACCCGATGCCGGGTATAAAATTGATAATCTATGGCAGCATAGAATTATCAACTTTATACTTTATTTGCCTCCGAAACAGCAACTGCTATGGCGAGCGCGGTGTATTTTATCGATTCACGGGTTGTCGACCGTGACGTGATCCAGTCGTCACTGCCACCTGAGGCAGTGTGCGTCGTACTGCCTGCGGATTCCGAAGGCGTGGCCGAGATGGCACAGGTGTTGTCGCTCTATCGCGACCTCAGCGCAGTGCACCTCATCTCGCACGGGACCAGTGGAACACTGTATTTGGGAAGTACCGTGCTTGATGCAGGAAACGTGTCGATCCATACGGACGCGTGGTCGCAAGTAGGTGCATCGCTGCGCGCCGATGGGGACTTGCTGCTGTATGGCTGCGATGTCGCCGACCCCGGAGCAGCGCTGATCCAACAACTGTCGATTCTGACGGGCGCTGACGTGGCCGCGTCCAGCAATACGACGGGCGCAGCAGGCGACTGGCTGCTGGAAGCCGCTACTGGCCTGATCGAGACACCACCGCTCGTGGTGACCAGATACACATCAAGTTTGGGAACGATCACAGGAACCGCAAACGCTGACACGCTGTCCGGCACCGGGCAGGACGACACGATCACGGGTCTGGGTGGCGATGACGTAATCGATGGTCAGGCGGGCAGCGACTGGATCGATGGCGGTGATGGCAAAGACCGGATCGACGGCAGCTTTGGCAATGACACGCTGGTTGGCGGGGCCGGCAACGACACGCTGAGGGACGACCAGGGAACCAATGCGCTGTATGGCGGGCTGGGTGACGACAGCTTGCAGGCGCAGTCGCTGACGGCCAACCAGACGATGGATGGCGGCGCGGGCAACGATACGTTGATCGCGACTGGCAAGGCGGTGGTGCTCGAGGGTGGCGATGGCGACGATGCGTTGACAGCCCAGGGGGTTTTCTGGAGCGAGTCGGGAACGACGCGCTATTTCCTGCAGCAGGGTGAGGCGCGCCTCGAGGGCGGGGAGGGGCGCGACTCTCTGTATGCGTCCACCCAGGTCAAGGCGTACCTGGATGGTGGGGCGGGTGATGACCAACTGAACGTGCAGGATGTGGTCGATGCGACGGTGGCCGGTGGGACGGGCGATGACACCCTGATTGCGAGCGTTCAGGGCAATGCAGAAGTGATCGGCGGATCCTCGCGCGGCGGTGCGAGCCTGCATATGGACGGTGGTGCGGGCGACGATGTGCTCAATGTTGTCTCGTACGCGCATTGGGTCGCGGGCCTGATGACGGGAGCGTTGGAAGGCGGAGATGGCAATGACAAGCTGACCGTTGAGGACAGCGCGGTCTCCAACAACATGGGCGGGGGATGGGCCCAGCTGGCGCTCAGCGGTGGTGCGGGCAACGATGT
This sequence comes from Pseudomonadota bacterium, assembly GCA_039806045.1. Classification (GTDB taxonomy): domain Bacteria; phylum Pseudomonadota; class Gammaproteobacteria; order Burkholderiales; family Burkholderiaceae_D; genus Pernthalerella. The sequence continues at coordinate 629 of JBDKLN010000004.1, read as the reverse complement.
GTTGAAGGTTTCGGGGGCGCTGGATCTGAGCCTGACCGGTGGCAGCGGGCAAGACACGTTTGTGCTGACGGCCTTGCAGTACAAGACGCTGCGCCAGGAAGCAGTGGATATCTATACGCAGAAGCCAACGGAAGAGAACGGCTGGAATTCCGGGATCACGCGGGTGGTGGCCAAGCCGACGCTGATCACGGACTTCGTAGCGGGTAAGGGTGGCGACGTACTGGACGTGAAGGACTTGCTGCAGAACGTGGCGATAGGGTTCGATGGCTCGAATCCGTTCAGTACCGGTTATCTGCAGCTGGTGCAGCAAGGGGCGGACACGTGGCTGCAGTTCGATGCCGATGGCAGTGGTGGCGCGGCCAGCAGCTACATCACGATCGCCGTGCTGCAGAACGTGACGCCCTCGGCGTTGACTTTCGATAATTTCACGCCGAACTATCCGCCCGACGGGACGCCGGCACCGGGCATCACCGTTACCGGGACGGCTCAGGCCGAGACATTGGCAGGTGGCGCTGGGAACGACACGATCACGGGTCTGGGTGGCGATGACGTAATCGATGGTCAGGCGGGCAGCGACTGGATCGATGGCGGTGATGGCAAAGACCGGATCGACGGCAGCTTTGGCAATG
>JBDKLN010000003.1:0-4627 GCA_039806045.1 Pseudomonadota bacterium | reverse complement strand
ATGCTCGAAAGTACCCGACATCCATAACGTCGGCCTGATGGAAGACCGCGCCACGCTGCGCATCTCCAGCCAGCACATCGCTAACTGGCTGCTGCATGGCGTCGTGACCAAGGCACAAGTCGAAGAAACGCTGGCGCGCATGGCCAAGGTGGTCGACGGCCAGAACGCCGGTGACCCGGTGTATCGCCCGATGGCAGACAACCTCGCTGGCTCGCACGCCTTCCAGGCGGCCAGCGACCTCGTGTTCAAGGGCCTCGAGCAGCCGGCCGGTTACACCGAGCCGCTGCTGCATGCATGGCGCCTGAAGTACAAGAAGGAAATGATGGGCGCCTGATCCGCCCCATTGCATCAAGTGCGCCGGCCACAAGCCGGCGTTTTTTTATGCACGTTCGATGCGTCATGCGCGGCTAAAAAAATGCCAGGCACAGGCCTGGCATTTTCGTGTCGCTTCGTGTCGCATGTACTGCGCTTGCTTCTGGTACTGCGGTTATTGCCGGTACGGCGGGTACTACCAAGGGATTCAGGCGGCGAGCTTCACCGGCTCTTCAGCCGGGGCTGACGTGCGGATCAGGTGGTCAAACGCGCTCAGTGCCGCTTTCGAACCTTCGCCCATCGCGATGATGATCTGCTTGTAAGGCACCGTCGTCACGTCGCCGGCAGCGAACACGCCCGGTACCGAGGTCTGGCCTTTGGCGTCGACTTCGATCTCGCCGCGGTTCGACAATGCGACCGTGCCTTTGAGCCAATCGGTATTGGGCAGCAGGCCGATCTGTACGAAGATGCCTTCGAGTTCGATGCGCTTCGATTCGCCGCTCTTGCGATCGGTATAGACCATGCCATTGACCTTGTTGCCATCACCCGTCACTTCCGTGGTCTGCGCATCGGTGATGATGGTTACGTTGGGCAGGCTGCGCAGCTTGCGCTGCAGGACTTCATCGGCGCGCAGCTTCGAATCGAATTCCAGCAGCGTCACGTGGCCGACGATGCCCGCCAGGTCGATCGCCGCTTCGACGCCGGAGTTGCCGCCGCCGACCACGGATACGCGCTTGCCCTTGAACAGCGGGCCGTCGCAATGCGGGCAGTAAGCCACGCCCTTGTTGCGGTATTCCTTCTCGCCCGGCACGTTCAGTTCGCGCCAGCGTGCGCCGGTGGCGATCACGACCGACTTTGCTCTCAGGCTCGCACCGCTCTCGAGCTTCACCTCGATCACGTCGCCCGGGATCAACGCTGCAGCGCGCTGCAGGTTCATCACATCGACTTCATACGACTTCACATGCTGCTCGAGGGCTGCGACCAGTTTCGGGCCTTCGGTTTCCTTGACCGAGATGAAGTTTTCGATGCCCATGGTGTCGAGTACCTGGCCGCCGAAACGCTCGGCGACGACGCCGGTACGGATGCCCTTGCGTGCCGAGTAGATGGCGGCTGCTGAACCGGCCGGGCCACCGCCCACGACCAGCAAATCAAACACGTCTTTCTGAGCGATCTTCGCAGCGTCACGTGCAGCAGCGCTGGTGTCGAGCTTGGCGAGGATCTCTTCCAGTTCCATGCGGCCCTGGCCGAACTTTTCGCCGTTCAGCATGATGGTCGGCACGGCCATGATCTGGCGCGCATTCACTTCATCCTGGAACAGTGCACCGTCGATCATCACGTGCGTGATGTTCGGGTTGATCACCGACATCAGGTTCAGTGCCTGCACGACTTCCGGGCAGTTCTGGCAGGACAGCGAGATATAGGTCTCGAAATGGAATTTGCCATCCAGTTGGCGAATCTGTTCGAGCACGTCGTCGCTGGCTTTCGGCGGATGGCCACCCACTTGCAGCAGCGCCAGGACCAGCGACGTGAATTCATGACCCATCGGTATGCCGGCAAAACGTAGGCCCATCTCACTGCCCTTGCGGTTCAATGCGAACGACGGCTTGCGCTCGTTGTCGTTATTGCGCTCTTCGTAGGAGAGGCGCGGCGACAGGCCAACGATGTCCTGCAGCATGGCACGCATTTCCTGCGACTTCTCTCCGTTGTCCAGCGACGCAATGATCTCGACGTCGTGATTGACTTTACCGAGGTAGGCTTGCAGTTGGTTCTTGATGGCGGCGTCCAGCATGATGGTCTCTTTCAGGGTTGGCGGGCGCCGCGCTGTGCACGGCGCCCGTTTTACTCTCAGCGATTGCTTTTGCAGACTGGGGTCGGGCCTCAGATCTTGCCGACCAGGTCCAGCGACGGAGCCAGGGTCTCTGCACCCGGGGTCCACTTGGCCGGGCAAACCTGGCCTGGGTTGGCGGCGATGTACTGGGCAGCCTGCACTTTGCGCAGCAACTCCTTGGCGTCACGGCCGATGCCGTTGTCATGGATTTCGCACAGCTTGATCTGGCCTTCCGGGTTGATCACGAAGGTGCCGCGCAGTGCCAGACCCTCTTCTTCGATCATCACGTCGAAGTTGCGGGTGATGGTGCCGGTCGGATCGCCCAGCAGCGGGAACTTGATCTTGCTGATGGTCTCCGACGTGTCGTGCCATGCCTTGTGCGAGAAGTGGGTGTCGGTCGACACGCCGTAGATTTCCACGCCCAGCGACTTGAAGGTGTCGTAGTTGTCGGCCAGGTCGCCCAGTTCGGTCGGGCAGACGAAGGTGAAGTCAGCCGGGTAGAAGAACACGACCGACCACTTGCCCTTCAGGGTGGCGTCGGTCACTTCGAAGAACTTGCCATTCTGGTAGGCGGTGGTCTTGAACGGCTTGATGGTGGTGTTGATCAGGGACATGCTTATCTCCTTGGTAAAGTAAGGCGCGTTGGTGAATCGGTTGGAAAATCTGCTACGGAACGAATCATAGTGAACATCTATTGATTCGTGAATTTGATAGTTTAGATGGATTAAATAGTTTCCACCTATGGACCCGCCATGTGCCATTGCAACAAACCACATGCCTGAAATCCCATGCGTCATGCGGGTTGGCCGGTCAGGCAGAACGCCCATAGACGGATCGGTTCCAGGGGGGCGATCAGAAAGAGTGCTGGTGTAAGCCACTGGTTCGCGGGAAAGTCGATGGCATCCTTCGATCATCGACGCGGATGCAAGGGATTCCGGGTGGAAACTTCGGTTTATTGGAAATTAATTTCAATATTGATCCCATTTTTCGGGGCGCGTTCCGAGCGTAGAATCACGCCTGCAACAACGTTTGGCGCGGACGTCATTCCGCACCGAGTCGAATCTGGAGGATTTATGAAAAAGTTTTGGACCGCATTGATGATCGCCGTCCTGGGCGTCACGGTCGCTGTGTCCAGCGCTGAAGCCAAGCGCCTGGGTGGCGGTGGCTCATTTGGCAAGTCGTCGCCGACATTCAGCCGGCAGGCGCCGATGCAGAACACCAACCAGGCGGCCACGGCGCCCCGCCCCGCCCAACCGGCAGCACCGGCCCCGTCCAGCCCGTGGAAGGGCATCCTGGGCGGCGCACTGCTCGGCCTTGGTCTCGGCGCGCTGCTGTCGCACTTCGGCCTCGGCGGCGAGCTGGCCGGCATGATCGGCACCTTGCTGATGATTGCGCTGATCGCATTTGCTGCGATGGCACTGTTCCGCATGCTGGCGCGCAAACAAGCCGGGCCGCAGCCCGCCTACTCGGGCTATGGCGGCCAGTCGCCGACGGGCATGCCTGCCGCCGCTGGTCAGGACGAGCGCCCGATGGCGCGCAGCATGACGCCGGAGATCGGCGCCAATCTTGGCGGCAGTGCGGCGCCGGCCGCCCTGGCGGGGGCATCGTCGACCATCCCTGCCGACTTCGATACGGCCGGCTTCCTGCGCCATGCGAAGAGCAACTTCATTCGCATGCAGGCCGCATGGGACCGTGCTGACGTGAACGACATCCGCGAATTCACGACGCCCGAGATGTACGGCGAACTGAAGATGCAGCTGACCGAACGCGGGGCTACGGCGAATCACACCGATGTGGTCAGCATCGAAGCCGAACTGCTCGGCATCGAGACAACGCAGTACGAGCATCTGGCCAGCGTGCGCTTCCACGGCATGATCCGCGAAGCCGAACATGCAGCGGCCGAGCCGTTCAGCGAGATCTGGGTGTTGACCAAGCCGGTATCGGGTCAGGCAGGATGGCTGCTCGCCGGCCTGCAGCAAGGCTGAGGCTTGCGCTGTCGCAGCGTGGCGTACACTGCAATAATTCCCGCCACCGGAGCCGCTCGTCAGACAGGCGAGCGGCTTTTTTGTGCATAACGATCCGGCATTCCCTGCCGACACCCGAACGCCGAGACTGAGCAATGTCGACCCAACGTGCTTCCACTCCCGAAATCGCTTCCTGGCTATTGGCCGCCGCCGCGTTGCTGCTGGTGGTGGCAGGCGGATCGCTGACGGCCTTGTATTCGGGGTTGCTGGTCTACGCGCTGGTCCATTTGCTGGCGCCAAAGCTGGGACGCATATTCAGCAGCCACGGCTCGCGTGTGGTGGCCGTCGCCACGCTGGGCTCCGTGATCGTGCTGCTGCTGACGCTGCTGGTCTGGAGCGCCGTCACTTTCTTCCTTTCCGATGCCGGCAGCTTGCCAGTGCTACTGAAGAAGCTGGCCGATTTGCTTGACCAGTCACGCCGGCAAGTGCCGCCATGGCTGGCCGCGTACCTGCCCGACAATGC
>JBDKLN010000002.1:0-19009 GCA_039806045.1 Pseudomonadota bacterium | reverse complement strand
GCCCGAAGGCGGCTTTTTCGCTGATAAGCCGAGAATTACTTCTTCTCTTCTGCCGGAGCAGCAGCCGGAGCGGCAGCGTCAGCTTTCGGAGCTTCTGCCGGAGCAGCAGCGTCAGCCTTCGGTGCTTCAGCAGCCGGAGCTTCAGCTTTCGGTGCTTCAGCCGGGGCCGGAGCAGCTTCTTCTTTCTTGCCGCAAGCAGCCAGAGCCAGAGCCAGCAGGGAAGCGATCAGCAACGATTTTTTCATGATTATCCTTCGGGTTGAGAATGAAATTAACGCTTGAGTTTGTTAAATAACTACCGGTAGTTATCGCACATTCAGGTCGCCTTTTCGACTAGGCACTGCGATTTGACGCACTGCCACATCGACAAAACTTCCTAACCGGAAATTATACCGGCTCCATTGAAATGCTGGCAAGCCGTTTTGCACCAAATTGCGGTGATTTATGTTCATTTTCCTGAAAGAAAATGTATCGATGCCGACATCCATGAGGCGATGGGGCGGGCACGCCGGGGCTTTTCATTCATGAAACGAATCTCCCGGGCGACTACGTCGTTCAACAGCGTCAAATTGCACTGAATTTCGCGTTCACCCTGTCAGCACCCAGCCGTCCGAATGCCATTGGTGCAGGCTGGCCCGCAGGTCATCCGATGCCGCTTCCCAGGCATGGCCAGCCAGCCAGCGGTGGTCGGCCAACTCCTGTAGCAGCTTGCGGTCAGTACTATCCGGCATCACCGAATCGCCATTGATGAATACGAATTTGCCGCGGTACAGCATGCGCGTCTTTCGATGCAGCCGAACACCCTGGCGCGCCGCTGACTTCGCGAATTGCGAGGATGTCATTGCGCGCGCCGGCGCGTCAAAATAGACGCTGGGCTTGGGTTCGGACAAATATTCGCCGAGGAAGATGGCGATGTCCTCGCGGGTGCTGCGCAGCTTTTCCAGCTGCGTGGCCATGCGCTCTAACATGTCATCGGCGATCTGCGCCGGACGCCTGGTGGGCGCGAGCCCGGGGTCTGCGTAACGCCCCTCCAGCGAGACATTGTCGGCCATGAAGTTCAGGAAGGATTCGCCCAGTTCCTGCCAGGAGGGCGCACGGAATCCGATCGAGTAGGTCATGCATTCGCCGATGGCAACGCCTTCATGCGCGTAGTGCGGTGGCAGGTAGAGCATGTCGCCCGGGTCGAGCACGAATTCCTGCTCGGGCACGAAGTCGCGCAAGATTTTCAGTGGCAAACCTTCCTTCAAACTCAGGTCTTTCTGCGCGCTGATGCGCCAGCGCCGCTGGCCATGGGCCTGCAGCAGGAACACATCGTACGAATCGAAATGCGCGCCGACCCCGCCGCCGTCGGTGGCATAGCTGATCATCAGGTCGTCGAGACGCGCGTCCGGCAAGAAGCGGAACTGATGCAGCAGTCGGTCTGCCTGATCGTCATGCAGGTTCACGCCCTGGACCAGCAAGGTCCACAGCTTCTTCGAGACCGGCGGCATTTCCTGCAGCGGCCCGTGTTCCAGTTTCCACTGCTGCCGGAAATTGGTGAGCAGCCGCGACTCGACGTCGTCGCGCGCGGCCATCGCAAACAGCTCGTCGCGCGACAGCAGCGGCTGCATGCAGGGGATCGCCTGCCGGATCAGCAGCGGCCTTTTTTGCCAGTATTTGGCGAGGAATTCCTTGGGCGTCACCGCGCCCAGCACAGCATGTTTTTTCATCCGGCCATTATATCGGCGGCGGACCGGCTTCCAGAGGGAAAGGGGCAAGGGTCGAAGGTTATAATGCGCCGACTTATCGAAAGGATCCATCATGAACATCGCCAAGGACACCGTCGTGTCCCTGCACTACAAGCTCTCCGACGCGCAGGGCAACCTGATCGAAGAAAGCAGCGAACCCATGGTCTACCTGCACGGCGGCTATGGCAATACGCTGCCCAAGATCGAGGCTGCGCTGGACGGACAGCCCGTCGGCTACCAGACCCAACTCCAGGTCGAGCCGGAAGATGCCTTTGGCGAATATGAGGCCGAGCTCGTGAAGGTCGAGCCGCGCAATCTGTTCCCGGCCGAGCTCGAGGTCGGCATGCAGTTCGAAGGTTCGCCGGACGATGCACCGCACGCTGAAGTGCGCATCTTTACCGTGACTGACATTGCCGATGGCAAGGTTGTCCTGGACGGCAATCACCCGCTGGCCGGCATGGCGCTGCGCTTCGCGCTGAACGTCGTGGAAGTCCGCAAGGCCAGCGCCGAAGAAGTCGCACATGGCCATGTGCACGGCCCGGGCGGCCATCACCATCATGGCCACGACGATGACGACGACGACCAGTTCCGCAGCATCCAGCTGCAGTAATTTTTGCAAAAGACGCTGGATACCGGCCGTCGCCTGGATGACGCTGTAACATTAAACCATCGCCCAAACGGCACCGTGGAAATCGATAGTTACTGAATCGGCCTCCCGGCGAAGGCCGGGATCCATAGGCTTCAACTTGATTAGCCACGACTGGTGGCGTTAATCGCCGGCCAGCCGTTTAAGCCGATAGAGCGCGTCCAGCGCTTCGCGCGGGCTCAGGTTGTCGGGGTCGATGTCGTGCAAGGCATCGAGCGCCGGTGACGGCGCCTCTTTGTGCGCGACCGCTTCCCCATACGGTTCATCATTGGCCTGCGCCACCAGCGACTCGACCGAGAACAGGTCGAACTGTCCCGATGAGGCGGACGATTGCGCTTCCAGCAGCGCGAGGTGCTTGCGCGCCGCACGTATCACTGGTTGCGGCACGCCGGCCAGCTGCGCGACCTGCAAGCCGTAGCTCTGTGATGCCGGGCCTTCCTGCACCGCATGCAGGAACACGATGCTGTCCTTGTGCTCAACCGCCGACAGGTGCACGTTGGCGCAGCCCGGATGCTTTTGCGGCAGCTGGGTCAGCTCGAAATAATGGGTCGCGAACAGCGTGTAGCAGCGGTTCTGTTGCAGCAGGCCGGTGGCGATCGCCCACGCCAGCGCGAGGCCGTCGAAGGTCGAGGTGCCACGGCCCACTTCATCCATCAGCACCAGCGACTGGCCGGTGGCGCCGTGCAGGATCGCGGCCGACTCCATCATCTCGACCATGAAGGTCGAATATCCACCAGCCAGGTCGTCGGCGGCGCCGATGCGGGTGAAGATGCGATCGACCGGACCGATGCTGGCCGAGGTCGCCGGCACATAGCTGCCGACGTAGGCCAGCAGCGTGATCAGCGCCAACTGGCGCATGTAGGTTGATTTGCCGCCCATGTTGGGGCCGGTGATCAGCAGCAGCCGGCGGTCCGGCGTCAGGCGGCAGTCGTTAGCGATGAAGCGCTCGATCGCGTTCTCGACGACCGGATGCCGACCCTGAACAATGTCCAGGCCTTCGGTGGCCACCAGTGCCGGCTTGCACCATTGGTTGCGCGCCGCGTGCGCGGCCAGCGACACCAGCACGTCAAGGCGCGCGACCGCGCGGGCGATGCGCTGCAGTTCATCAATGTGCGCGCCCAGTTGCTGCAGCACGGCTTCATACAGCATCTTCTCGCGCGACAGCGCGCGGTCTTGCGCGGACAGGGCTTTGTCCTCAAACGCCTTCAGCTCCGGCGTGATGTAGCGCTCGGCATTCTTCAGCGTTTGCCGGCGCCGGTAGTCTTCCGGCACCTTGGCCGTCTGGCCGTGCGTGACCTCGATATAGAAGCCATGCACCTTGTTGTATTCCACGCGCAGGTTGGCGATGCCGGTGCGCTCGCGCTCGCGCAGCTCGAGATCGACCAGGAACTGTCCGGCGTTCTCGGACAGGCCGCGCAATTCATCCAGTTCTGCGTCATAGCCATTCGCAATCACGCCGCCGTCACGCACCATCGCGGCCGGCTCGGTGGCGATCGCCTTTTCCAGCAGGGACAGGCAATCGTCCGGCGTGGCCAGCTCGGTATGCGTGAGTTCCAGCAGCGGTGCTGACAGCAGTCCGACGCCGGACTGTCCGGCAGCGGGTGCCAGCACGGCACGCAGCTCGGGCAAACGCTGCAGGCCGGCGCGCAATGCAGACAGGTCGCGCGGGCGCGCCGACAGCAATGCCACCCGCGCCGCAATGCGTTCGATATCGGGGACGGCAGACAGCAAGCCTGTGACCTGCTCGCACACCGAGGCTTCAAGCAAGGCTTCGATGGCGGCATGGCGCGAACGGGCGATGTCCTGGCTACGCGGCGCGTGGTGCAGCCAGTTGCGCAGCAGGCGTGAACCCATCGCGGTGCGGCAATGGTCGAGCAGGGAGAACAGCGTCGGCGCCTGACCTTCGGCGCCGCGCAGCGGCTCGGTCAGCTCGAGGTTGCGGCGCGTGGCCGCATCCATGCCGATGAATTCGTCTTCCTTTTCCACCTGCAGCGTGCGCACGTGCTGCAGGTTCTTGCCTTGCGTGTGGCGTGCGTACAGCAGCAGTGCACCGGCTGCGCCGATGGCGGCCGACAGTCCCTCCGCGCCAAAGCCGGCCAGGCTGGCTGCAGCCAGTTGTTCCAGTAGTGATTTCTCTGCGGCGGCCACTTCGAAATGCCAGTCGGCGACGGTCGTCGCGCGCAGGCCAGCGCCGTCTTGCAATAGCGACGCGGTCGCAAAGTCGGCCAGTACCTCGGCCGGCGCGATGCGCTCGAACTCCTGTTTCAGGCGCAGCACCAGCTGGCCTTCGTCGGTCGGTATCTCGGTCACGCGCAACAGGCCGCTGGCCAGCGACAGCCAGGCGAGGCCCAGCGTGATCCCTTTGCGCTGGCGAACGATGTTCAGCGCCAGCAGCGGTCGCTCCGATTTCTCGGGCAGCAGTTCGGCTTCGGTCAGCGTGCCCGGCGTGACGATGCGCTGCACCTTGCGCTCGACGGGGCCCTTGCTGGTCGCCGGATCGCCGATCTGTTCGCAAATGGCGACCGACTCGCCGAGCTTGACCAGCTTGGCCAGGTACTGATCCACCGAATGGAAGGGCACGCCCGCCATCTTGATCGGGGTGCCGTTGGAACTGCCGCGTTGAGTCAGCGTGATGCCAAGCAGGCGCGCCGCCTTTTCGGCATCGTCGAAGAACAGCTCATAGAAATCGCCCATCCGGTAGAACAGCAGCAGGTCCGGATGCTCGGCCTTGATGCCCAGGTACTGGCGCATCATCGGCGTGTGATTCTCGACGCTGATTTTCTCCGGTGAATTCATGAATGCAGACGGCTGGGTGATGGACTGCCGGATGGTGGCTGGCAAAGCGCTTGCCCGCAGTGACAGCAGACGGCAGCGGAATGTAGCACAGCCGGCGCGGGGCCGGCTGTGCAAGTGGAGAGGGCGCTACAGGATCACTCCTCGCCGCTGCGCACTTTCCCCTGTGTGTTGGCGGCAGTACGGCTTAGCAGGGCGCCGCCTTGCTGCGCGCGCTGGACCGGTCGCGGCATTGGACGACCAGCGGCGGCTTGTTGCTGGCTGCCTTGTGCCGGACGACTGCCACCCTGGCCCGGACGCGGCTGCGAGGTGCGCGGCTGGCCCGGACGGGATGTCGCCGGTCGTTGTCCGTCTCGAACCGGCGTGGCACGGCTTTGCGCATCGCGCGGCTGTGCCGGCCGCTGCTGGCCATCGGTGCGGGCGCCGGCCGGCGCCGCAGCGCGGTTGCCGTGACGGTCCTGATGGCGATTGCCGTTGCCGCCGCGACTGCCCTGGCTAGTGCGGTTGCTGTCGCGGTTTCCGCCACGCTCGCCGCCGCGCTGCTGGCGATGTTCTGTGCTGCGCAGCTGGATCGGCTGGGCTTTCGCTGTCGGGTCAGGTTCGAAACCGGCGATCACTTCAACCGGCACTTCGCGCTTGATGAAGCGCTCGATGTCGCGCAGCAGGCCGTGCTCGTCGACGCAGACCAGCGACACCGCTTCGCCGGTGGCGCCGGCACGACCGGTGCGACCGATACGGTGCACGTAATCTTCCGGCACGTTCGGCAAGTCATAGTTGACGACATGAGGCAGCTGGTCGATGTCGATGCCGCGTGCGGCGATATCGGTGGCGACCAGCACTTGCAATTCGGCGCTCTTGAACTCGGACAGCGCGCGCGTACGCGCGGCCTGGCTCTTGTTGCCATGGATGGCCAGCGCGCTGATGCCGCTCTTGCCCAGTTGTTCGACCAGCTTGTTGGCGCCGTGCTTGGTGCGCGTGAACACCAGCACCTGGAACCAGTTGCGTTCCTTGATCAGGTGGGACAGCAGCTGGTGCTTTTTGTCACGGTCGACCGGGTGGATCTTCTGGGCGATCACTTCCACGGTCGAATTGCGACGCGCGACTTCGATCATGGCCGGGTTGTTCAGCAGGCCATCGGCCAGTGCCTTGATCTCGTCGGAGAAGGTGGCCGAGAACAGCAGGTTCTGGCGCTTCGGCGGCAATGCGGCCAGCACTTTACGGATGTCGCGGATGAAGCCCATGTCGAGCATGCGGTCGGCTTCGTCCAGCACCAGGATTTCGACATCCTTCAGGCTGACGGCGTTCTGTTGCATCAGGTCGAGCAGGCGGCCGGGCGTCGCGACCAGGATGTCGAGGCCGCGGTCAAGCAAACGGATCTGCGGGTTGATATTGACGCCGCCAAAGATCACGGCCGATGACAGCTTCAGGTACTTGCCGTAGTTGCGCACGCTTTCTTCGACCTGCGCCGCGAGTTCGCGCGTCGGCGTCAGTACCAGCGCGCGCACGGATTTGGGCGCGGGGCGCTTGCCACCGTTGAGCAGTTGCAGCACGGGCAGCGTGAATCCGGCGGTCTTGCCGGTACCGGTCTGGGCGCCGGCCAGCAGGTCGCCGCCTTTCAGCACGGCGGGGATCGCCTGTGCCTGTATGGGGGTGGGTTGGGTATAGCCGCTTTCCGTGACGGCACGCACGATGGGTTCGGCCAGGCCGAGTTCAGCAAATGACATGAATGAGAGAAATAAGCGAACCGTCGCCTTGCTAGAGGCGCCAGTCAGAAGGTTCGGGGGGATGAATCGGGCAGGGCGGCAAGGGGACTGGAGCAATGGCCGCGCCCGGATTATAGCAAGGCGAGCAGTGAAGCGCTTGATGCCGCGCTACCGTTGTCGCGTTGTACAGCGATGGGCCTCAGTTCGCCGGCAGTCATGCAAACCCAGCCGGCGACCTGAAAGTGCGTCGTGGTCAGCCTTGCGCGAGCGATTGTTTGCCTTTGTACAGCGGCGTCAGCACGCCCAGCATTTGTGCAAAGATCTTCGGCGAGCCTGCAATGATGTCACCGTGATTCAGGTAGCCGTTCTCGCCCTTGAAGTCGGACACGATGCCGCCCGCTTCGCTGACCAGCAGTGCGCCGGCTGCCAGGTCCCAGGGCTTGAGGCGCAATTCGAAGAAACCATCCAGACGGCCGGCAGCCACATAGGCAAGGTCGAGCGCGGCTGAGCCGGGACGACGCAGGCCGGCCGATTTTTCGGAGATGGCGCGGAACATGGCCAGGTATTCGTCCATGTACGACAGGTCGCTGTACGGGAAGCCGGTGCCGATCAGGCCATTGGCCAGCTTGTCGCGTTTGGAGACGCGAATGCGCTTGTCGTTCAGGAAGGCGCCCACGCCTTTGGTGGCGGTGAACAGTTCGTTGCGGGTCGGGTCGTAAATCACGGCTTGCGTGATCTGGCCGCGCTGCTTGAGCGCGATCGATACCGCATATTGCGGGAAGCCGTGGATGAAATTGGTCGTGCCATCGAGCGGGTCAATGATCCACACATTCTCGTTCTCGTCGTGCAGATTGCTCGACGCCCCCGACTCTTCAGCGAGAATCGCATGGTCGGGATAGGCGGTTTTCAGTACATCGATGATCGCTTCTTCGGCGGCCTTGTCGACTTCGGTGACGAAGTCATTGTGTTCCTTGCGCGTGACGCGGACCTGGTCGAGGTCGAACGTGGCACGGTTGATAATGGTGGCGGCACGACGCGCGGCTTTCACCGCGGTGTTGATCATGGGATGCATGGTGGTTCCGTTAGAATGGCGGCGGCAATGACAAGGAGCGAACAGGCCGGCGGTTGCACCACGTTGTGTGGCTGCCCGCATGTGTCGGCCTGCAATTGCCGCCTATTTTAAATGAACCAGCCCAACCCGTCTTCCGTCAATCGTCCTGCAGAGCGCAACGTGTTCCGTCGCCTGCGCTTCGTGCTGGTCGAAACCAGCCGGCCGGGCAATATCGGTTCGGCTGCGCGCGCGATGAAAACCATGGGATTTTCGGAGCTGGTGCTGGTCAATCCGCGCTCCCCGAACCCGCTGCAGGACGAGGAAGCCATCGCGCTGGCCAGCGGCGCAACTGACGTGCTGGCCGGGGCTCGCATTGTCGGCTCGCTGGACGAGGCGCTGAGCGGCTGCAACTTCAGCGTGGCTTTGTCGGCGCGCTTGCGCGAATTCTCGCCCCCCTTGTACGAGCCGCGCGCGCTGGCCACCGAACTGGCGATGAACGACGGGCTGCAGGCGGCCCTGGTGTTTGGCAATGAGCGCTTCGGACTGTCGAATGAGCAAGTCGAAAAGTGCAATGCGCTGGTCAGTGTGCCGGCCAACCCCGATTATTCCTCATTGAACCTGTCGCAGGCAGTGCAGGTGCTGGCTTACGAGTGCCGTATGGCGGCGCTGGGCGATGCGCGTGAGGAGGCCGTGATCGGATTCAAGGGCGCATTGGCGTCGGCCGAGCAGGTGGAGGGCATGTTCCGCCACCTGGAGCAGGCGCTGGTCGAGATCGAATTTCTCGATCCGGACAATCCGCGCAAGCTGATGCCGCGGCTGCGGCGGCTGTTCTCGCGCACGCAGCTGGAAACGGAAGAGGTGAATATCCTGCGCGGGATTGCCACACAGCTGATCGAGCGACGGCAGAAGATCAGGAAGTAGGGTTTATCCCCAGGCCCTCAACAGGCCGACGGCCAGACCTTCCAGCGCAAATTCATGCTTGCCCGGCTCGACGCGTATTGTTTCGAAATCCGGGTTCTCGGGCAGCAGCTCGATGATGCCGCCATTGCGGCGGAAGCGCTTGACAGTAACGTCGTCATCCAGTCGCGCTACGACGATCTGGCCGTCACGCGCGGAATCAGCTTTTTTCACGGCCAGCAGGTCGCCATCCATGATGCCTGCATCGCGCATCGACATGCCGCGTACCTTCAGCAGGTAATCGGGACGGGCCGTAAACAGCGCCGGGTCGACCTGATAGGTTGCCGAGATATGTTCTTCCGCCAGAATGGGCGAGCCGGCAGCGACGCGACCGATCAGCGGCAACGAGAATTGCATCAGCCCCGGATGGGGGAGCGCCATCTGCTCGGCGCCGAATCGGCGCGACCTTGCGCTATCCCGCCCACCATCGGCCGGGCGGTCCAGCAACCGGATGCCGCGCGAGGTACCCGGGGAAATCTCGATCGCCCCCTTGCGCGCCAGCGCTTGCAGGTGCTCTTCAGCAGCGTTGGCAGAACGGAAACCGAGTTCGCCGGCGATCTCCGCCCGGGTCGGCGGAAAGCCGGTGGTCTCGATCGCATCGCGGATCAGCGCGAGGATTTGCTCTTGCCGGGCGGTCAGTTTGATCATGCGGTTCCCCGTGGCTTGCGAACGAACATCGAGCGCAGGCCTGTTTTTATGAACAGCCTGTATTCTTATACAGTATTTCGGTCTATGCAAGAGTTTTGTTCAGGCTTTTCTTGAACCTTCGCCCGCTAAGCCGCTGAACGGATTGAGAAAACGCCAAATTCAGGCTACAATCGCGGGCTTTCCCTTCCCACACCCGTACTGACGCCGGGGTGGGCATTCAGCAATCCGACCACAAGGAGCAATGATGCGTCACTATGAAATCGTCTTTATCGTCCACCCGGACCAGAGCGAGCAAGTGCCCGCGATGATCGAGCGTTACAAGACGCTGGTCACTGGCCGCGCTGGCAAAATCCACCGCGTTGAAGACTGGGGCCGTCGCCAGATGGCTTACATGATCCAGAAGCTCGCGAAGGCTCACTACGTCTGCATGAACATCGAGTGCGACGGCGAGACCCTGGCCGAACTCGAAACCGGCTTCAAGTTCAACGATGCCGTGCTGCGTCACCTGACCGTTCGCATGAAGAAGGCCGAAACCGCGCCTTCGCCGATCATGAAGAGCGTGCAGAAGGAAGACGCTGCCAAGAGCGCACGTGCCGAGGCATCGGCTGCCTGA
This sequence comes from Pseudomonadota bacterium, assembly GCA_039806045.1. Lineage (GTDB taxonomy): Bacteria > Pseudomonadota > Gammaproteobacteria > Burkholderiales > Burkholderiaceae_D > Pernthalerella. The sequence goes on along the minus strand of JBDKLN010000002.1, from coordinate 8,871 downwards.
TAAGGCGCCGTGTCATTGAACGAGAGAGGTGAAAACCAGTTTCAGTGCATAGCGACCCTGTCAGCGCGTGAAGCCTTGCGCTACACGCCGGCCGGCATACCGATCGTCGCAGCGACGCTGCAGCATGAATCGGTGCTGGATGAAGCAGGGATACGCAGGCAGGTAGCGTTCGAAATTCAGGCGATAGCCGCCGGACAGATCGCTGCACTGCTGGAACGCACGGAGATGGGCCAGCCGTACCGGTTCAAGGGCTTCATGGCCCGCAAGAACCGCAACAGCAAATCCCTGGTGTTCCACCTCACGGATATCGAAACAATTTCGCAGATTTAGGAGCCGACAAATGGCATTCGGTAAAAAATTCGACAAGAGCAAGATGAAGGAAAAGCGCAAGCAGCAAAACCCGCTGTTCAAGCGCAAGAAGTTCTGCCGCTTCACCGTCGCCAAGGTGGAACAGGTGGACTACAAGGATGTGGACACCCTGAAGGACTTCGTCCAGGAAAACGGCAAGATCATGCCCGCACGCCTGACCGGCACGCGCGCACACTACCAGCGTCAGGTGGACACCGCGATCAAGCGTGCCCGCTACCTCGCGCTGCTGCCGTATACCGATCTGCACAACGCCTGATCGGCTCGTCCCTTCCTACCTGGAGAAAACAATGCAAGTCATTCTGATGGAAAAAGTGGCGAACCTGGGTGACCTGGGCGCCGTCGTTCGCGTGAAAGATGGTTACGCACGCAACTTCCTGATCCCGCAGCGCATGGCACGCCGTGCCACCGCCGACGCGATCGCCGAGTTCGAAGCACGCCGTGCCGAGCTGGAAAAGGCTGCTGCCGAGAAGCTGGCGACTGCGCAAGCCCAAGGCGAGAAGCTGGCCGGCCTGCGTGTCGAGATCAGCCAGAAGTCGGGTGTTGACGGCCGTCTGTTCGGCTCGGTCACCAACCACGACATCGCTGACGCACTGGGCAAGCAAGGCTACAAGGTCGACAAGTCGCAAGTGCGCATGCCGCAAGGCCCGTTGAAGGTCACTGGCGAGCATTCGCTGGCTGTGTCGCTGCACACCGATGTCGTTGTCGACATCACCGTCGTCGTCGTTGGCGAACACGCCTGAAGCGCAGTCGTAACGCTTTGAAAATAGCCGGGCTTGCCCGGCTATTTTTTTGAGAAATTCCCGGACATTCTTGCCAAGGCGGTAATTTTTGACTATGGGTAACGGGTATAATGCCGCCCCATGAACAACCGTGCCGATCCGCAACTGGAAGCCCTGCGCATTCCCCCTCATTCCATCGAGGCGGAGCAGTCGGTACTGGGCGGGCTCTTGCTCGACAATGCGGCCTACGACCGTATTGCGGACTTCGTCAGCGCGGAAGATTTCTATCGCTTCGACCATCGGCTGATCTTCCAGCATATCGTGCGTCTGGTCAGTGCGGCCAAGCCGGCCGATGTGATCACGGTGTTTGAATCGCTGAGCTCCGCTGGCAAGGCCGAAGAAGTCGGCGGGCTGTCTTACCTGAACGCGCTGGCGCAGAACACGCCGTCGGCTGCGAACATTCGTCGATATGCCGAGATCGTGCGCGACCGCGGTGTGCTGCGCAAGTTGATCACGGTGTCCGACGAAATTTCGGGCAATGCGTTCAATCCGCAGGGCCGGGAAGTCAAGCAGCTGCTGGACGAAGCTGAGTCAAAGATCTTTGCAATCGCGGAAGAAGGGGCGCGCGGCACCCAGGGCTTCATCGAGATCCAGCCGCTGCTGACGCAGGTGGTCGAACGCATCGATGAGCTGTACAACCGAGACAACCAGAGCGAGATCACCGGCGTGCCGACCGGCATGATCGATCTTGATCGCATGACCTCCGGCTTGCAGTCAGGCGACCTGATCATCGTTGCCGGTCGTCCGTCGATGGGCAAGACCGCGTTCTCGGTGAACATTGGCGAGAACGTCGCCATCGACAGCGGCTTGCCAGTCGCGATCTTCTCGATGGAAATGGGCGGCGCACAGCTGGCCATGCGTATGTTAGGCTCGGTCGGCCGGCTCGACCAGCACCGCCTGCGCACCGGCCGCCTGAATGATGAAGACTGGCCGCGCCTGACGCATGCGATCCAGAAGATGAATGAGGCGCAGATCTTCATCGACGAAACGCCCGCGCTGTCGTCGATCGAATTGCGCGCGCGCTCGCGTCGCCTGGCGCGACAGTGCGGCAAGCTGGGCCTGATCATTGTCGATTACCTGCAGCTGATGTCGGCCAATTCGCCAGGCGAAAATCGCGCCACCGAGATCTCGGAAATCTCGCGTAACCTGAAGGGCCTGGCCAAGGAACTGAATTGCCCGGTGATCGCGTTGTCGCAGCTGAACCGTTCTCTGGAACAGAGACCGAACAAGCGGCCCGTGATGTCCGACTTGCGCGAATCGGGCGCGATCGAACAGGATGCCGACCTGATCCTGTTCATTTACCGCGATGAAGTCTACAACCCGGACACACCGGACAAGGGCACGGCCGAGATCATCATCGGCAAGCAGCGTAACGGCCCCATCGGCAGCGTGCGCACGACCTTCCTCGGCCAGTACACGCGCTTTGAAAATTACACCGGCTCGGGTGCCGTTTACGGCAGCAGCGAGTAAGCCAGATTTCAGCTTAAACATAAGACCCAACGAAGGGTAAGGAGCACCAAGATGTTTGGACGATTGATGCCGACCGAAGGCAAGTTTTTCGAATTCTTCATCCAGCACGGCGAACTGTGCGTGAAAGGCGGCAAGGAGCTGGTTGCGCTGATGACCAACTTCGATGACCTCGAGCACCGCGTGCATGCGATCGAATCGATCGAGAAGCAGGCCGACAAGGTCACCTATGGTGCGCTCGACCTGCTGCACAAGACCTTCATCACGCCGCTGGACCGCGATGACATCCACAAGCTGATCACCCGCATGGACGATATCCTGGACCTGATGGAAGACGTGGCCCAGACTATTTCGCTGTATGACATCAAGCAGATCACGCCGGAAGCCAAGCGCCTTGCCGAACTGTGCCAGTCGTGCTGCGAGCGCGTGCTGGCTGCAGTGTCGCTGCTGCACAGCATGGACAACGCGCGCGAGATGCTGTCCATCTGCTCCGAGATCGACAAGCTGGAATCGGACGCCGACCATGTGATGCGCGCCGCGATGTCCAAGCTGTTCCGCGAAGAGCCGGACGTCCGCAACCTGATCAAGCTGAAAGCTATCTACGAACTGCTCGAGACCGTCACCGACCGCTGCGAAGACGTGGCGAACATCGTCGAAGGCATCATCGTTGAAAACGCCTGAGCCCGGCCCCATCCAGACAGCCTGACTCATGCAGACTCTCCAAATCAGTATTTACACGCTGGCGTTCCTGATCATCCTGGCGCTGCTGTTCGATTTCATGAACGGCTTCCACGATGCGGCCAATGCCATTGCGACCGTGGTATCGACCGGCGTGCTCAAGCCCCAGCAGGCGGTGGCGCTGGCGGCCTTCTTCAACTTCATCGCGATCCTGGTATTCCAGCTGAAGGTGGCCGCCACCGTTGGCAAGGGCACGATCGATCCCCACGTGGTCGACCATTACGTGGTGTTCGGCGCGCTGGTCGGCGCGATCGCGTGGAATTTCCTGACCTGGTATTACGGCATCCCGTCGTCGTCGTCGCACGCGCTGATCGGCGGCCTGGTGGGGGCGGCCGTGGCGAAAGAGGGCACCGATGCGCTGATCGCAGCCGGCCTGATCAAGACCATCACCTTCATTGTGTTGTCGCCGACACTGGGCTTCCTGTTCGGCTCGCTGATGATGCTGATCGTGTCCTGGCTGTTCGTGCGCAGCCATCCTCAGCGCGTGGACAAGTGGTTCCGCCGTCTGCAGCTGCTGTCGGCGTCGATGTACAGCCTGGGGCATGGCGGCAATGACGCGCAAAAGACCATGGGCATCATCTGGATGCTGCTGATCGCCGCGGGTGTCACTGGCACCAACGACCCGCTGCCGCTGTGGGTCATCATCAGCTGCTACGTGGCTATCGGCATGGGCACGCTGTTCGGCGGCTGGCGCATCGTCAAGACCATGGGCCAGAAGATCACCAAGCTCAAGCCGGTCGGCGGTTTTTGCGCGGAAACGGGTGGTGCGATCACGCTGTTCATTGCCACCGCGTTGGGCGTGCCGGTATCGACCACGCATACCATCACCGGCGCCATCGTCGGCGTCGGCTCGGCGCGCAAGATGTCGGCCGTGCGCTGGGGGGTGGCGGGCAGCATCGTCTGGGCCTGGGTTTTCACGATCCCTGCATCGGCCTTCATGGCAGCGATCGCCTGGTGGGTCGGCAAGCAATTCCTCTAAGCGCCGCCAGCCGGTGGCCGCACTGATCTGCCGCATCCCGCAAATAAGAAAGCCTGCCGACCGGCAGGCTTTCTTAGTGCCCCCAAATCCAGGGGCGGGTGCGGCTGAACTTACAGTACGTCGCTTGCATGATCGGCGAGTCGCGATCGTTCGCCGCGCGCCAGCGTCACATGCCCGCTGTGCGACCAACCCTTGAAGCGGTCGACCACATAGGTCAGGCCGCTTGAGCCTTCCGTCAGGTAAGGTGTGTCGATCTGCGCGATGTTGCCGAGGCAGACGATCTTGGTGCCCGGTCCTGCACGCGTAACGAGCGTCTTGACTTGCTTGGGCGTCAGGTTCTGCGCTTCATCGATGATCAGGTACTTGTTGACGAAGGTGCGGCCGCGCATGAAGTTGAGTGACTTGATCTTGATGCGCGAGCGGATCAGTTCCTGCGTGGCGGCGCGGCCCCATTCGCCGGCATCGGAGTCGGACTTGTTCAGTACTTCGAGGTTGTCATCGAAGGCGCCCATCCATGGCCCCATCTTTTCTTCTTCGGTACCGGGCAGGAAGCCGATATCTTCACCGACCGGCACGGTGACGCGCGTGACGATGATCTCGTTGTACTGTTTGGTCTCCAGCACCTGCGCCAGGCCAGCCGCGAGCGCCAGCAGGGTCTTGCCGGTGCCGGCCTGGCCGAGCAGGGTGATGAAGTCGCACTCGGGGTCCATCAGCAGGTTGAGCGCAAAGTTCTGCTCGCGGTTGCGCGAGGTAATGCCCCACACATTGTTCTTGTTGTGGCTGTAGTCGCGCAAGGTGCGGATCACCGCGGTACGACCATTGATCTGCGTGACCTGGCCGTAGAAGGGTGCTTCGCCGCTCTTGGGCTCGGTGTAGACGAACTGGTTGACCAGCATCGCCGGCACCAGCGGGCCGGTGACGCGGTAATAGGTCGTGCCGGTGCCCTGGCGGCTCTCCTGCCAGGATTCCATGCCTTTGCCGTGCTTGACCCAGAAATCATCCGGCAGCGCCAGGATGCCCGAGTACAGCAGGTCAGTATCTTCCAGCACATGGTCGTTGAAGTATTCCTCGGCCGGCAGCCCGAGCGCGCGCGCCTTGATGCGCATGTTGAGGTCTTTCGACACCAGCACGACCGGGCGCTCCGGGTGCTGCGACTGCAGCGCCCGCACCACGCCGAGGATCTGGTTGTCGGCCTTGCCCTCGGGCAGACCGTCCGGCAGCTTGGTATTCGCCAGTTTGGTCTGGAAGTACAGCCGGCCGCCGGCATCCTTGTTGCCGAGCTTGCTGAGCGGGATGCCACCGTCGATCGCGTCTTCCGAGATGTCGGCCACCAGCGCATCCAGCGAGCGCGACACCTGGCGTGCATTGCGCGCGACTTCGGACATGCCTTTTTTGTGGTTGTCGAGCTCCTCAAGCGTAATCATCGGCAGGTAGACATCATGCTCGGCAAAGCGGAATAGCGAGGTTGGGTCATGCATCAGCACATTCGTGTCGAGCACGAAGAGCTTGGTTACGCCACGCTTGTCGGCGCTGCGGCTCGCATTGGACTTCACGGAAGTGTCGCTGCGCGACTTGCGGGCCGCGGGCTTGTCGGCCGGAGCCTCGGTTTTCAGCCGGGCCACGGGGGCATTGGACACCAGCGCTATCGCCGGTTTGACGGGCTTGCCTTTGTCTGCCTTGGGATAATCAACCGTAGAGAGCAGGGTTGCGGGTTTGCTCGGCATTTTCGGCAGGGGCATCGAGGTCCTCTATCGGGTGGTGGGGAAAAGGTGATCCGCTCCCCGCGGCCGGCATCGCAGCCTGACCGCAGCGGGCATGGAAAAAACAAAAGGCTGTTTGGGCAAAAGGGGGATTCCCTTTTCCTCAAACAGCCTTTGGTCAGAATAGGTGTTGTGATTCAATGGCTTAGGTAGCGGTGTAACGGCGTAGCGGCGTTCGCATTATCAGGCGAGGCCCTCGACCAGTTGCAAGACTTCGTCCACGTGCCCCGGCACTTTCACGCCACGCCATTCTTTCACTATTTTGCCGGCAGCGTCAATCACGAAAGTCGAGCGTTCGATGCCACGCAGCTTTTTACCGTACATTGATTTCATCACGATGACATCGAACATCGTACACATCGCTTCATCGCCATCGGAAATCAGTTCGAACGGCAGGCCCAGCTTGGACTTGAAACCTTCGTGCGAGCGCAGGCTGTCACGGCTGATGCCGAATACTTCGGCGCCCGCCTTGAGGAAGCGCTCGTGCGCATCGCGGAATTGCAGGCTTTCGGTGGTGCAGCCCGGCGTGTTGTCCTTCGGGTAGAAGTACAGCACCAGCACCTTGCCCCGGTGCTCGGACAGCCGGAACGGCCGGCCGCCGGTCATTTCAGCACTAAAATCGGGCACGGCGAGGTTCAGGATGGATGGACGGTCTCCCAAAGCATTCTCCTTATTATCGTTATTCGGTCATTGGGTCGGGTTGGCAGACAGGATCACGGCCAACGCCACCTTGCGGCCTTCGGCCATCAGGATGTTGTAAGTACGGCAGGCTGCCTGATTGTCCATGCATTCCACGCCGATGCGCTTGCCGAGCAGGCCGGCCAGCAGCCTCGGCGACGGGAAGCGCTGCTTCTGGCCCGTGCCCAGGATCAGCAAGTCGGGCGCCAGCGCTTCGACCGGGGCGAAATCTGATGACTGCAATGCGCCGAAATCGGTCACCGGCCAAGCTATGGGCGGCTGCTCGGGCAGCACGACCAGACTGTAGTCAAAACGGACGGCATTGATCTCCACCCAGTCGACCTCATAGCCGGTTACCGTTTGGTATTGCTGGGTCGTGGTCGGATGGAGCTTCATGGCTTGCTAATTTTATCCTGAGTCTCGCTCCGGACAGCCCTCGCGATTGGTCAACCTGCCTTTTTTGGGGCAAAATGCTTGTTTTTTCGCGGTGCAACACTCCGCGGCGCCCGGTTTACTCGCCGGGCGGGTACGACTTGCCCTGTCCGGTGCGCCGGCCACGCATTCCGCATGCAGCGCCCATCTTTTTGCAGGAAACGGTAGTGAAAACAATCCAGAAATCCAACAAACTGGCTGACGTCTGCTATGACATCCGTGGTCCCGTGCTCGACAAAGCACGGCAGATGGAAGAAGAAGGCCACAAGATCATCAAGCTGAACATCGGCAATCTTGCGCCGTTCGGCTTCGACGCGCCCGAAGAGATCGTGCAAGACATGATCCGTAATATGGGCAATGCGGCCGGCTATACGGATTCCAAGGGCTTGTTTGCGCCGCGCAAGGCGATCATGCATTACATGCAGGAAAAGAAGGTCGCCGGCGTCACCATCGACGACATTTATCTCGGCAACGGCGCGTCTGAGCTGATCGTGATGAGCATGAACGCGCTGCTCAACAGCGGTGACGAAGTGTTGGTGCCGGCGCCGGATTACCCGCTGTGGACGGCGGCAGTCAGCCTGTCCGGCGGCCGTCCGGTGCATTACCTGTGCGATGAGCAGGCTGACTGGTACCCGGATATCGAGGACATGCGCAAGAAGATCACCCCGAATACGCGGGCGATCGTCGTCATCAACCCGAATAATCCGACCGGCGCGCTGTACCCGGTCGAGTTGCTGCAGCAAATCGTCGAACTGGCGCGCCAGCACCAGCTCATCATCTTTGCCGACGAGATCTACGACAAGGTCCTGTACGACGGCAATACGCATACCTCGCTGGCATCGCTGGCGGACGACGTGCTGTTCATCACCCTGAACGGCCTGTCGAAGAACTATCGTTCCTGCGGCTACCGCGCCGGCTGGATGGTGGTGTCGGGCGAGAAGCGCCACGCGAAAGACTATATCGAAGGCCTGAACATGCTGGCCTCGATGCGACTGTGCGCCAACGTACCCGGCCAGTTTGCGATACAGACTGCGCTCGGTGGCTACCAGAGCATCAACGACCTGGTCGCACCCGGCGGCCGGCTGCTGAAGCAGCGCGACCTGGCGCACAAGCTGCTGACCGACATCCCGGGCGTCACTTGCGTGAAGCCGAAGTCGGCGCTCTACATGTTCCCGCGCCTCGACCCGAAAATGTACCCGATCGAAGATGACCAGCAGTTCGCCTACGACCTGCTGGCCGAAGAGCGCGTGCTGATCGTGCAGGGCACCGGTTTCAACTGGCCGACGCCTGACCACTTCCGCGTCGTGTTCCTGCCCAACATCGACGACCTGACTGTGGCCTTCGGCCGCATCGCCCATTTCCTCGATGGCTATCGCCGTCGCCACGCCCGTTAAGCGCCGCTGCGACGGTCGATCATTCAAACCAAGTACAAGATGAAACCTATCAAAGTTGGCCTGCTCGGCATCGGCACCGTGGGTGCCGGTACCTTCACCGTCCTCCAGCGCAATCAGGAAGAGATCCGTCGTCGTGCCGGCCGCGGCATCGAAATCGTGATGGTGGCTGACCTCGACACCGAGCGTGCCAAGGCCATCACCGGCGGCAAGGCTGAAGTCGTCAATGACGCCAACCTGGTCGTCAATAATCCGGACATCGATGTCGTCGTCGAACT
>JBDKLN010000001.1:0-7406 GCA_039806045.1 Pseudomonadota bacterium | reverse complement strand
TTGCGCAGCGCCTGCTCGCTGGCGGCAGTGCCATCCTGATAGCGCTTCATGATGCCTTGCAGGATGCCGGCCATGCGGAACATGTTGTACGCGAGGTAGAAACGGAAATCTTCCTTGTTCACCTTGATGCCGGTGCGCGCCGAATACTTCGCGATGTAGTCATCCTCGGCCGGAATGCCGAGCGCCTTCAGGTCCATGCCGCCAATGCCGCGGAACAGGCCCGGCGTGATGTGCCAGCTCATGCAGTGGTACGAGAAATCGGCCAGCGGATGGCCCAGCGTCGACAGTTCCCAGTCGAGCACGGCGAGGATCTTGGGCTCGGTCGGATGGAAGATCATGTTGTCCATCCTGAAGTCGCCGTGCACGATGGACGTCAGCTCGCCGGACGGGATGTGCTGCGGCAGCCACTCGATCAGGTGCTCCATGGCCGGGATATGTTCAGTCTCGGCGGCCTTGTACTGCTTGCTCCAGCGGTCGATCTGGCGCGCGAAATAATTGCCGGGCTTGCCGTAATCGCCGAGGCCGATGGCCTGATAGTCCAGTGTATGCAGCAGCGAGATCACGCGGTTCATCTCGTCATAGATCGCGCTGCGCTCGACCGGCGTCATGCCGGGCAGCGACTGGTCCCAGAACACGCGGCCTTCGATGAATTCCATGATGTAGAAGGCGCGGCCGATCACGGACTCGTCCTCGCACAGCGCGTACTGGCGCGCGGCCGGGAAGCCGGCCTTGGACAGCGCATCCATCACGCGGAATTCGCGCTCGATCGCATGCGCCGACTTCAGCAGCTTCGCCGCCGGCGCGGGCTTGGTACGCAGCACATAGCGCTGGTCGCCGGCGGTCAGCATGAAAGTCGGGTTGGACTGGCCGCCCTTGAATTGTTCGAGCCGGATGTCGCCGGCCGCGGCGGTGAAGCCTTCGACATGCTGGCGCATGTAGTCGGCGAGCGCGCCGAGGTCGACTTTCATGTTGTCGGCGACGGGCTTGGTGCCCGAGGAATCGTCTTGCATTTGTCTTGCTCCTGCTGGTGGTGGTCGCGTCCGCTCATGGCGGGCCGCTTGGTGGTTTGCTTGTGGCTGTTGTGATGTACTGCCGTTATGTACTGCCTTGGGGTCCTGCGGTTTATTTGCTGTGGCATGCCTTTCTTTGCATTGCGGATGCGCTTGCGCTCAAAGTCCGCGTGCCTTGCGGTACTGGTGGAACAGCGCTTCCATCGTCGTGCCGCGCGATTCGTGCTGCAACGCTGATGGCGGGGAATAATTCATCAGGCGAACCACCCAGTCGTTCGGCGCCTCGCCGACATCGAGTGCGTTGATGCAGCCGCCGGTCTGTGCGAGGTTGCCGAGGAAGAGGCGTTGTCCCGTGAGCGCGTACGACAGGATCGCGCGGTTCACGCCGCCGTGCAGCACCATCAGCGCCGTATCCCAGTCGCTGGCGGCGCGCAGCCGGTCGATCTCGGGATGCACGCGGTCCAGCAATTCGCCGACGCTCTCGCCGCCGAGAAAGCGCTTGCCTTCCGGCGCCATGCCCTCGAAGGCGCCGGTGAACGCATCCTTCAGCTGTTCGTCCGGGATCGCTGCCAGCTTGCCACCGCGAATCTCGACCAGCCCCGGCCATTCCTCGATCTCGGGCTGCTGCCCGGTCTCGGCCAGCACGCGCCGCGCGGTCTCGACGGTGCGCGGCAGTCCCGACACGATCACGCGGTCGAAACGTATGCCGGCGGCGGCATAGGTGCGACCGGCAGCGGCCGCCTGCTCGCGGCCTTGTTCATTGAGTGGCACCAGTTCGGGCAGCACCGGTTTGCCGGCGCTGTCGAAATACGTGACGCTGCCATGCCGCATCAGGAACACGCGGCGGCGGGGATTGAAGCTCATCGTTGTACGCTCATGGTCTGCGGTTTGCGGCGCTCGCTTACTTGTACAGTGGCGCGCGCTTCTCGAGGAAGGCTGTGATGCCTTCCAGCCCGTCGCGATGGTGAAGGCTGTCAACGAAGCTGCGCTTCTCGGCCTCGAAATGCTGGGGCAGGGTGTTGGACGGGGCCTCGCGCAGCAGGCCCTTGATGTTGGCGACCGCATGTGGGGAAAGCCGTGCCAGTTCGTCGCCCCAGGCCAGCGCCGCTTCCAGTGCATCGCCGTCGGGCGCGACGCGGTTGACGATGCCTGCCGCCTGCAGGCGCGCAGCGCCGACCGGCTTGCCTTCCATGATGATCTCGGTCGCCAGCTGGCGCGGCAGCGCCTGCGACAGGAACCAGGAACCACCACCATCGGGCGTGAGTCCGACCTTCACGTACGCCATCACGAATTTGGCCGACTGGGCCGCGACCAGCAGGTCGCAGGCCAGCGCGAGCGAAAAGCCGGCGCCGGCGGCCGGGCCTTCGACGGCCGCGATCACGGGCTTGCTGCAGTCGCGGATCGCGGCGATCCAGCCATGCAGACGGTCGATCGAGTCGGCCTGCACCGAGCGTTCCTTGGCGCGGTTCTCCAGCAAGCGGTTCAGGTTACCGCCGGCGCAGAAGGCGTCGCCGGCGCCGGTCAGCACGACGGCGCGCACGTCGTTGTCGCGCTCGGCAGTTTCCAGCGCCTCGACGCCGGCGGCGTACATGTCCGGGTGCAGCGCATTTTTCGCGCCGGGGTTGGACAGGGTCAGGATCAGGGTGGCGTCGCGCCGGGAGGCGAGGAGTTCAGCGGCCATGGAAGCAGGGGCAGGAGGGGTGGAGGGGCGAACGCTCGCACGTATTGTTGTTGCCGGCAATGATAGACTGCGCAGCGCCAGTTTGCATCAGCCCGTCCGGGCGACTGAAACCGGCCTTCGTGCCGATAAAACCAAGATTCCGGAGACTCCATGATCACTTTGTGCGGCTTCGCAGCCAGCAATTACTACAACAAGGTCAAGCTCGTCCTGCTCGAAAAGGAGATACCTTTCGAGGAAAAACTGGTCTGGGTCGACAAGACCCCTGAGCTGCTGGCCAAATCACCGCTGGGCAAGATCCCTTACCTGGACTTTGGCAACCAGACCCTGTGCGAGTCGCAGGTGATCGTCGACTATCTCGAGACGGCCTACCCGCAGAAGCCGCTGCTGCCGAAGGATCCTCTGGCCGCGGCCAAGGTGCGCGAGCTGATGCAGTTCATCGATTTGCACATCGAGCTGGTCGCGCGTGACCTGTATGCGGAAGCGTTTTTCGGAGGGAAAGTCAGCGACGAGACCAAGGAACGCGTGCACAAGCAGTTGAAGCGCAACGTGGCAGCGCTGGGCAAATTAGCCAAATTCAGTCCCTATATCGCCGGCAGCGAGTTCACGCTGGCCGACTGCTCGGCGGTGGTCAACCTGCCGCTGGCTGGCATGGCGGCAAAAGCCATCTATGGCGAGGACATCTTCGCCGACTATCCGGTGAAGGACTACACGAAGTTGGTGGGCGAGCGTCCGACCATGCAGCGCGTGAATGCCGACCGCAAGGAAAACGTCACGCTGATGAGCCAGCGCGGCAAGCCGGGCTGATCGGCCATGGGGTTGGGCCGCCGAGGTCCTTGCGGGCCTGAATGCGGCTGCCGGATGACAAAACGGCATCGGGGTGAAGCCACCCGGATGCCGTTTTTATTTTCAAAAGCCCGGCTTTTCGGACGGCTTTGACCGTTCCGCGCCTGACCGCCACCGTTCAGAGCCGGGACAGGCGCTCCAGCGCGGTCCTCAGCGTCTGGTCTTTTTTCGCAAAGCAGAAACGCACGATGCCGGACTCGCGCGGCTGGTCGTAGAAGGCCGAGATCGGGATCGCGGCCACGCCGATTTCCGTGGTCAGCCAGCGGCAGAATTCGGCCTCGGGCATGTCGGAGATGGCGCTGTAGTCGGCGCACTGGAAATACGTGCCCTGCGACGGCAGCAGCCGGAAGCGCGTGCCCGCCAGGCCGTCGCGGAACAAGTCGCGCTTGTGTCCATAGAAGGTCGCGAGGTCGAGGTAGGGCGCCGGGTCGTCCATGTAAGTCGCCAGCCCGTATTGCATCGGCGTGTTGACGGTGAACACGTTGAACTGGTGCACGCGACGGAATTCGGCGCTCAGCATCGCCGGCGCGGCGACGTAACCAATCTTCCAGCCCGTCACATGGTACGTCTTGCCAAAGCTGGAAACGACGAAGGTACGCTCTGCCAGTGCCGGATGCCGGCATGCCGATTCGTGGCGCAGTTCGTCGTACACCATGTGTTCGTACACCTCGTCCGACATCACCAGAATCTGCGTGCCGCGTACGATGGCTGTCAGTTGTGCGATGTCGTCCGCATCGAAGATGCTGCCGGTCGGGTTGTGCGGCGAATTCACCATGATCAGGCGGGTCTTCGGCGTCACCGCGGCGGCGACCTTGTCCCACGGGACCGAGTAGCCTGATGCATCGACCGCCATCTGCACGAACACCGGCTTGCCGCCCGCGAGCTCAATCGCGGGCACATAGCTGTCGTAGGTCGGCTCGATCACGATCACTTCATCGCCCGGATGCACGCAGCACAGGACGACAGTCAGGATGGCCTGGGTGGCGCCGGCCGTGATCGTGATTTCGGTTTGCGGGTCATAGTGGCGACCATAGAGTTCGGCGATCTTGTCGGATACCGCTTGCCGCAGCGGCAGGATGCCGGCCATCGGCGGGTACTGGTTGTGACCGGCACGCATTGCATCGTTGACCGCATCCAGCAGCGCAGGGTCGCAATCGAAATCGGGAAAACCCTGCCCCAGGTTCACCGCGCCTTTTTCGGCGGCGAGCGCCGACATGACCGTAAAGATCGTGGTGCCGACGCGCGGAAGGCGAGAGGCCAGCGGTGAGAGCGGCGTGTCGTTGGCGGCAGGGGTGGCGTGCAAAGGCATGGCGTCGTGCGAGCAATGTAGGTGTGTATCAACGTTATTGTAGCGTTCGCGTCGCCGGTGTCATCAGGTCTCGTCAGTCGCCCGTGCAATTCGGCGTTTGCACCATCACAGGGTACGTGTCATGGCGGCGGATTCGCGTGGCGGGCGTTCCATTCGGCAGTCCACTGTTCGGGCGACAGGATCCGAAACAGCGCCAGCTTCTTCGTCTTGCGCGCCAGTTTCAGCACCAGCTTGTCTTTGCTCACCAAAGCGTCGGCGCCGCAGCGGGCTGCAAGCTCGATGAATTTCTGGTCGTCCGGGTCGCGGCAGGCTGGCAATGCGGGCGCATCGGCGCTGCCATCCGCATCCGGTAGCAGCGATACCAGCCGGTCAAATTCGGCAAGCGCGGCTGTCTGTTGTGCCCTATCCAGCCCCAGCCGTGCATAGGCCAGCACCAGCATCCATTCCATCCTGCAGTCGGCGCGGGTGTAGGCTTGCACTTCCGCTTGCCGTAATGCCGACAGCAGCGCATGCCAGCGCGGGTCGCGGAACACGAACAAGTCGAGGCAGACGTTCGTGTCGAGCACCAGCCGGCGCGCGGGCGCCCAAGCTTCGCTGCCCGCAACTTCGGGTTTCGGTATCATGCGTCGAAAAATTTTTCCTGTGCCTGCCAATGATCCTGGTCCTGTCCCCCGCAAAGTCGCTCGATTACGAAACGCCGATTGCCGCGAACAAGCACACGCTGCCGGATTTTATCCCGCGCTCGGCCGAGCTGGTCTCGGTGCTGCGCGAGATGTCGCCGGCACAGATCGGTCGTCTGATGAGTATTTCCGATACGCTCGCTCACCTGAACGCCGCGCGCTTCGCCGACTGGCGCAAGACTTTCACCGAAGCGAACGCACGGCAGGCGATCCTGGCCTTCGACGGGGATGTCTACGACGGGCTGGGCGCGCGCTCGCTCGACCAGCGTCAGCTGGACTGGGCGCAGAAGCATGTGCGCATCTTGTCGGGCCTGTACGGCCTGCTGCGTCCGCTGGACTTGATACAGCCCTACCGGCTGGAGATGGGCACCCGATTGCCGACGACACGCGGCAAAGACTTGTATGCGTTCTGGGGCGGCGAGATCACGCGGGCGCTCAATGCCGCGCTGGGCGACTGCAAGGCAAGGGCGTTGGTGAACCTGGCGTCGGAGGAGTACTTCAAGTCGGTCAAGCCGGCCGAACTCGACGTCCCCGTGATCACGCCGGTGTTTGAGGACTGGAAGAACGGCAAATACAAGATCATTTCCTTCTTCGCCAAGCGCGCGCGCGGCCTGATGGCGCGTTACGCGGTCGACCGCAAGATCACGAAGCCGGAGGGGTTGAAGGGTTTCGATAGCGATGGCTATGCGTTTGACGCGTCGGCGTCCGGCGAACAGACCTGGGTGTTCAGGCGGCGCGTGGCCACCTGACGAGGGAAGGGGGCGTTACCAGAATTTCCACCACGGCTTGCCGCCGTCGCCAGTCGTCTCGGTAACGTTCGACTTATTTTTGTAGTTCAGTTCGAACACGCGCTCGGCATCGTCGCGCAGGTCTGTCATGCCCATCGCGTTGTACGCCTGGATCTGGATGCGCAGCGCATTCTTGATCGACGGCGAGGTCGGGTAGTGCCGGATCACATTTTGCGCGCGGTTCACGGCCGCGACATAGGCGCCGCGTTTCAGGTAGTACTGCGCGACGTGGACTTCATACTGCGCCATCGCCTCGATCAGGTATTTCATGCGGTCACGTGAATCTTCCGCGTATTTGCTGTCCGGGAAGCGCTCGACCAGTTGCTTGAAGGCGTCGAAGGCTGCGCGCGCAGCCTTGGGGTCGCGCTCGGTCGGGTCCTGGGCGCTGACGAAATCGAACAAGCCTTTCTTGTCGTTGAAATTCACCAGCCCGCGCAGGTAATACATGTAGTCGACGCTCGGGTGGTTCGGGTGCAGGCGGATGAAGCGCTCGATCGCCGCCAGGCATTGCGCCTGATCGTTCTGGCGATAGTACGCATAGGCGATTTCCATCTGCGCTTGCATCGCGTAGGCGCCGAACGGGTAGCGCGATTCGAGCTTCTCGAAGTACTTGATCGCCTTCTCGTAATTGCCGCCCTTCAGCTCGTCGCTGGCCTCGGCGTATAATTTCTCGGCCGACCAACCCTTGGTCTCATCCGCTTTTTGTCCCAGCGAGCCACAGGCCGACAGCACGAAGGCCAGCATCAAGACAGCAAGTTTCAGGGGATTCTTCGACATGGGGGAAACCCGGGGGGTGGCATTGAAGCGGCGATTATAGCCGATGGAAACAAGCGTGAAACCACACAGCAAGACAGCCGGGCACCTGCCCGAGACCCCGCACGACAATCTGCCCGCGGCCGCGGATGACTTCGACGAACACGAAGATCACGACGAGTTCGACGGCGAGTCGGCACCCGCAGCGGCCGAAACCGATTTTTCCCCGATCTCCCTGCGCCTTGGCGATGACTGCCGCGGCCAGCGCCTGGACAAGGCCTTGTCTGCGCTGTTGCCGCAGTTTTCGCGTGCGCGGCTGCAGCAGTGGATCGATGACGGCCT